>NZ_JAMYQT010000025.1:0-77774 GCF_040320985.1 Mesorhizobium sp. M0571 | reverse complement strand
TCAAGGGTCTCACACCCTATGAGTTCATCTGCAAAATTTGGGCAAAAGAGCCCGAACGGTTCCGACTCGATCCCACCCATCAAACGCCGGGACTAAACACCTAATCAGTCCCATGGCGCAGCGCCAGCGCCGCCGCCACCGGCCCGAGCACGGCGAGGAACAGGGTCAGCGCGGCAAGAATGACGAAAGGTTGCAGAAACGGATCGGGATCCGCCACCGCGCCATAGCTTGCCGATACGCCGAAGATCAGCACCGGAATGGTCAGCGGCAGCACCAGCACCGAGATCAGCAGCCCGCCGCGCGGCAACGCCACCGCTACCGCTGCACCGGCAGCACCGATGAAGGTGATCGCCGGCGTGCCGACCAGAAGCGTCAGCGCCGTGGCGCCGATGCCGACCGGCTCCATGTTCATGAACAGGCCGAGCAAGGGAGCGGCGATGACCAGCGGCAGCACGCTTCCCGCCCAATGCGCCAGGCATTTCATCAGCACGGTCAGGGCCAGCATGTGCCGGTCGTTGCCAAGCACCAGAAGATCGAGCGAGCCGTCCTCGCGGTCGGCTTGGAACAGCCGGTCGAGGCCGAGCAAGCAGGCAAGCAAGGCGGCGATCCACAGGATCGCCGGGCCGATGCGGGCCAGTAGCTTCAGGTCGGGACCGACGCCGAAGGGGATGGTCGCGATGACGGCGAGGAAGAAAATCACGCCGGTCAGCGCCCCGCCACCGGCGCGGACACTCAGGCGGATATCGCGCAGGAAGAGGGACCACATTACCATGCGGTCCCGATGCATGAGTGAAAGCCAAGCAAAGGATGGAGTTCCGTCGCGCCCCCCTCTGTCCTGCCCTCTTTGCCACCACTTGGCATCTCCCCCACAAGGGGGGAGATCGGCCGTCGCCAGGTCTTTCGCCAATCGCCAACGTCACAAGGATGGGTGGAGCGCCGAAGCTGCCAATCTCCCCCCTTGTGGGGGAGATGTCCGGCAGGACAGAGGGGGGCGCCGTGGAGCACCGACATCAAACGGTCTCCCCCATCACCAAAGCCTTTGCCCCGTCCAGCCCAAGCGGCAGATGCGTGGCTGCTACAACGATCCCTCCGCCCTCCAGATGCTTCCGCATCAGCATAGCGAATCGCTCCTCCGAAGCCTTGTCCAGCCCTGCCGTCGGCTCGTCGAGCAGCCACAATGGCCGATGGCTGACCAGCAGTTTTGCGATGGCGGCGCGGCGGCGTTGGCCGGTCGAGAGATAGCCGAACGGCAGATGGCCGATGCCGCCCAGGCCGACGGTTTCCAGCGCCTCTTCAACATCCGCAGAACCTGCGCCCGAAAAATCGCGCCAGAAGCGCATGTTTTCCGTAATGCTCAGCGCCGTCTTCATCGCGTTGAGATGGCCGAGATAGTGGCAGGCCGAGGCGACCGACGGAAAGTCTTCGTCACCGCTTTCGATCCGCACACGGCCTGCCGCCACCGGCAACAGTCCGGCGATGATCCTGAGCAGCGTCGATTTGCCGGCGCCGTTCGGCCCGGTGACGACCAGCGCCTGGCCTTCCCCCAGCGCGAATTCGATGCCGGAAAAGACCGTCTCGCCGCCGCGTTCGCCGCCCAGATTTTCGGCGATCAGCCGCATCCGTTCCCCTTCGCGAAAGTTCAAGCGCGGCTTCGGTGCACCGCAGCAAAAATGGCAATTCCGTGTCTAGAACTATTCCAGAAAATTCTCTATATCCGCATTATCCGTGCCAGCGGTCGGCACGGGAACCGAATTTGCGCCGAACCAGCGCGCGTGCCGCCTTGAACGGCCCGGACGCTTGGGAACGGATAGCGGAAATGGCCGTACCCGCACCTTTGCGCGTGATTTGCATGCCACTGGCGTCCGTTCCCTCCCGGCAACCGACAGTTAGGGATCGCACGTGTCCAAATCACTCGACAGCTTCAATTGCCGCCGCACGCTGACCGCCGGCGGCACCGAGTACATCTACTATGATCTTGTCGAGGCCGAAAAGAACGGCCTCGCCGGCATTGCCCAATTGCCCTATTCGATGAAGGTGCTGCTGGAGAATCTGCTGCGCAACGAGGACGGCCGTTCCGTCACCAAGGAGAGCATCCAGGCGGTCGCCGGCTGGCTGACCGACAGAGGCACCGCCGGCGTCGAGATCGCCTATCGCCCGGCCCGCGTGCTGATGCAGGACTTCACCGGCGTTCCGGCCGTGGTCGACCTCGCCGCCATGCGCGACGCCATGGCTTCGCTCGGCGGTGATCCGCAGAAGATCAATCCGCTGGTCCCGGTAGATCTGGTCATCGACCACTCGGTCATCGTCGATGAATTCGGCACACCGATGGCCTTCGCCCGCAATGTCGAGCTTGAATATCAGCGCAACGAGGAGCGCTACAAATTCTTGAAATGGGGTCAGCAGGCCTTCCGCAGTTTCCGCGTCGTGCCGCCCGGCACCGGCATCTGCCACCAGGTCAATCTCGAATATCTCGGCCAGGTGGTGTGGACCAATAGCGAGGACGGCGAGACCACCGCCTATCCCGATACCTGCGTCGGCACCGATTCGCACACCACCATGATCAACGGCCTTGGCGTGCTCGGCTGGGGCGTCGGCGGCATCGAGGCCGAGGCCGCGATGCTCGGCCAGCCCGTCTCCATGCTGTTGCCCGAAGTCATCGGCTTCCGCCTCACCGGCAGGCTGAAAGAAGGCGTCACCGCCACCGACCTCGTGCTCACCGTCACTCAGATGCTGCGCAAGAAGGGCGTCGTCGGCAAGTTCGTCGAATTCTTCGGTCCGGGCCTGTCCAACATGACGCTGGCCGACCGCGCCACCATCGGCAACATGGCGCCGGAATATGGCGCCACCTGCGGCTTCTTCCCGGTCGACAGCGAAACCATCCGCTACCTCACCATGTCCGGCCGCGACGAAGGCCGCATCGCGCTAGTCGAGGCTTATTCCAAGGCGCAAGGCCTATGGCGCGACGCCGGCTCGGCCGATCCCGTCTTCACCGACCTGCTTGAGCTCGATCTTGGCAGTGTCGTCCCGTCGATGGCCGGCCCCAAGCGGCCGGAAGGCCGGGTCGCGCTGGAAGGCATTCCGACCGGCTTCGCCAAGGCCATGGAGACCGAATACAAGAAGGCCGCCGAGATCGACAGGCGCTACGCCGTCGAGGGCACGGACTACGACCTTGGCCATGGCGATGTCGTCATTGCCGCCATCACCTCCTGCACCAACACCTCGAATCCCAGCGTGCTGATCGGCGCCGGGCTCCTGGCGCGCAACGCCAACCGGCTCGGCCTCAAGCAGAAACCCTGGGTCAAGACCTCGCTGGCGCCGGGCAGCCAGGTCGTCGCCGAATATCTCGAGAAATCCGGCCTGCAGAAGGAGCTCGACCAGATCGGCTTCAACCTGGTCGGCTTCGGCTGCACCACCTGTATCGGCAATTCCGGTCCGCTGCCGGCGCCGATCTCGAAGGTCATCAACGACAAAGGTCTGATTGCTGCCGCGGTGCTTTCCGGCAACCGCAATTTCGAAGGCCGTGTCTCGCCCGACGTGCAGGCAAACTACCTCGCCTCGCCGCCGCTGGTCGTTGCCCATGCGCTGGCCGGAACCGTGACCAAGGATCTGACCACCGAGCCGCTCGGCGAGGATCGCAACGGCAATCCGGTCTATCTCAAGGATATCTGGCCGAGTTCCGTCGAGATCCAGGAATTCATCGAGAAGAACGTCACGCGCGAATTGTTCGCCCGCAAATATGCCGACGTCTTCAAGGGCGACGAATACTGGCAAAACGTCAAGGCGCCGGTGGGCCAGACCTATGCCTGGGACGACAATTCGACCTATGTGCAGAACCCGCCCTATTTCGCCGGCATGACGTCGGGCTTCGGCCGGATCGGCGATATCAAGGGCGCGCGCGTGCTCGGCCTGTTCGGCGACAAGATCACCACCGACCACATTTCGCCGGCCGGTTCGATCAAGGCGGCCTCGCCGGCCGGCAAGTATCTCACCGAGCACGGCGTCGGCGTCGCCGATTTCAACCAGTACGGCACGCGGCGCGGCAACCATGAAGTGATGATGCGCGGCACCTTCGCCAACATCCGTATCCGCAACCATATGCTGGGCGAGAACGGCCGTGAGGGTGGCTACACAATCCATTACCCGTCGAAGGAAGAGGAATCGATCTACGACGCCGCCATGCACTATAAGAAGGAAGGCGTGCCGCTGGTCATCTTCGCCGGCGTCGAATACGGCAACGGCTCGTCGCGCGACTGGGCGGCCAAGGGCACCAATTTGCTGGGCGTCCGCGCCGTCATCGCCCAGTCCTTCGAACGCATCCACCGCTCCAACCTGGTCGGCATGGGCGTCATCCCCTTCGTCTTCGAGGAAGGCACCTCGTGGGCGTCGCTCAACCTCAAGGGCGACGAACTGGTCGAGATCGACGGACTGAGCAGCATCAAGCCGCGGCAGAAGATGATCGCCAGGATCACCTATGGCGACGGCAGCGTGAAAGAGGTTCCGATCATCTGCCGCATCGATACGCTGGACGAGCTCGACTACTTCAAGAACGGCGGCATCCTGCAATACGTGCTGCGCGACCTGGCAGCCTAGATCCCGCCAGCTGTCGGAAAGTGCCGAACCGCCGGAGCCAAGCTCCGGCGGTTTCTATTTATACGCGGCTTTAGGCGCACCAAACCGCGCTGTTGCCGCCAATAGCACGCCGAGCATCAGCCCGTTGAGAATGTGCCACAGGAAATGCGTGCCGAGCGGGAAGCTGCCGCAGACCAGCGGATCGATCATCCGGCAGATGACCGACACCGCGAAGATCGCCGAACCGGCCAGATTGTACCAGCCGGCGCGATTGCCGCTGGCCGCGACCATGGCGCCGAAGAAGGCGAGCGCCAGAAATGGCGGCAGATAGCCGGTCGTCCCGTTCGACGCTTGCCGCAGCCAGTCCGGCACGGCAAAGGTCACCAGCCCGGCAACGGCGTAAAAGGCGACGAAGATGACGATCGCCTTGCCCCATTTCATGCCGAGAAAACGTCGCAGATTGAACAGCGTGTAGGCCAGCGTGAACCCTGCAATCGGCAGCACGTCGGCCAGGATCATTCCCCTTGTGGCAAAGGTGTGGAACAGCGACGAGCCGACGCCGATCGCCACCACCCACCAGGCCAGCACTTCGGCGAAGGCACCGGTGCCGCGCTTGCGCACCTGCCAGACACCCCACAGCCCGGCGGCAAAAAAAGCCAGATTGCTCAGCGCATTGAGCGGTTCGGCCCAGAATTCCGGCCCCGTCCGTTCGCAATAGAGGTCGACCGGCGCCAGGAGAGATTGCCACATGCTGATTGCCGCCCGAATCGCTTCTATCGTGAAGTGCAACTCCACCTATTGCGCCCTTGCCAGCGGTTGCAACGGCAAAGTTTCACCGCAACGTGACTTCCCGTTGACTGCCGCTTCTGCCACATATTTCGACAATCAGAACAAAGCCGGCATCACCGGCGGGATCGGAACGGCGATGTCATCTCGAAGACCATTGCGGCTTGCGGCCCTTGCGCTGGCCATCTCGGCGTTTGCCGGAAGTGCCTTTGCCGAGCAAACCGACAAGCCATTAGGCGTCGTCGAGCTCTTCACCAGCCAGGGATGTAATTCCTGTCCGCCGGCCGACGAATTCTTCGCCGAGCTCGCCGCCAAGGAGAACATCGTCGCGCTCGCTTATCATGTCGACTATTGGGATTACCTCGGCTGGCAGGACACGCTGAGCCGCAAGGAAAATACCGAGCGGCAATATGAGTATATGCGCGCCTTCGGCAGCCGTTCCGTCTACACCCCGCAAGCCGTCATAAACGGCCGCAGCCATGTCAACGGCGCCAGCCGCAAGGAAGTCGACGGCGCGCTGGCCCGCATGGAGAGGGTCGGCGAAGGCATGCGGGTCGGCATCAAGGTCAGCCGGACCAGCGATCGCGTCATGATCGATGCCGGCGACGCCGTGACCGGCCCCGCCGACGCGCATGTCGTGATCGTCTATTTCAACCCGCCGCAGACGATAAAGATCGGCAAGGGTGAAAACAACGGCCGCAGCATGACCTACTGGAACGCCGTTTCCAGCATCCAGACCGCCGGCATGTGGCACGGCAAGGCGCAGCGCTACGAACTGCCAATGAGCGAGATCGCCAAGAAGGGCGGCTGCGCCGTGCTGCTGCAGTCGGTCGGCAAGGACGGCTTGCCCGGGCCGATCCTGGGCGCAGCCTTTATCCGCAAGCCTTGAACTGAACGTCGCGCCGCCCCTCATCCGCCTGCCGGCACCTTCTCCCCGTATAGCGACGGGGAGAAGGGACTGGCCGCAATCTTGGCGCCCATTCTACAACGTTGGCAGTTGGCGAAACCATTCCATGATGGCGTCTTTCTCCCCGTCACTATACGGGGAGAAATGCCCGGCAGGGCAATGAGGGGCGGCGCCGACCGACGTTGTTAAATGACGACATCAAGTGAAGCAGTCGACGCACCCGGCAGCGCGACACGTTGGGAACCGATCCAGCCCTCCAATAAAAAACCGGCGTCAGCTTGCTTCTGACGCCGGTCATTTAGGTTTTGGGATCGTCGCACCCGATTTCTCCAAGGAAAAACCGAGGTTGGTTCGATCCGACGCAGACCCGTGGGCGGGGGGCTTGGGGTTTACGAGCCGGTGCCGGACCGAACCGTCTCAGGCAACGCCGGTAAATTCGTCGGACATTGGGGCATGAGCACGGATAAAAAAAGGCAGGATTGTGGCAAAGCATCACCAATTCCAACAGGCGTTTCGCAAACGTGACTGGACGCTGCAGAAACGGCGCGGCGCTGCCCTTGCCCGGCCGGGCCTTGCAATTCGGCGACGAAAGCGCCAACTTTGGTCGGCGTATGATTCATTGCGAGGATCCAGGCATGACTGATCGCAGCAGCGGGACGGAGGATGGGGACGCATCCGCAATATTGATCCCGCTGCACGAGGCAAGACGCGAACGCCTCGACCAGCCGGTGCGGTTCGACCGGCGCGAACTGGACCAGATCCTCAGGCTCTATGGCCGTATGGTCGCCGCCAATGAATGGCGCGACTATGCGATCGATCACCTCGCCGACCGCGCCGTTTTTTCCGTCTTCCGCCGCACCAGTGAAGTGCCGCTTTTCCAGATCGTCAAGGATCCGAAGCTGGCGCGCCGGCAAGGCGCGTTCGCCGTCATTGCCGCCGGCGGGCGCATCCTCAAGCGCGGCCAGGAACTCGGCCGGGTGCTCGGCGTGTTCGACCGAACGCTGACGCTGGTCGACGCGTAGCCCCTTATTTTTGTTTGCGGAACTTCCGCTCGGGCAGCGATTGCGGATCGGGCGGGATCGACGCCCCGCCATTGATCGGCAACTGCATGAACACTGTGTCCAGCCAGCGTCCGTGCTTGTAGCCGGAGCCTTCCAGGCGGCCGGCATCGCGAAAGCCGAGTTTCTCATGCAGCCGCACTGAGGCGCTGTCGGGCCGGCCGTCGCCGATCACCGCGATGATTTGGCGAAAACCCGCCGCCTTGGCCGCCTCGATCAGCCCCTGCATCAGCTTGAGCCCGACGCCCTGCCCCTTGGCGTCGGGCGCGACATAGACGGAATCCTCGACGACGAAGCGATACGCCGGGCGCGGCCGGAAGGCCCCGGCATAGGCGTAGCCGAGCACGGCGCCGGCCTTCTCCGCCACCAGATAGGGAAAGCCGCCGGCCATCAGAGTGTCGAAGCGCATGCCCATCTCGGCGCGGCTCGGCGGTTCGAGTTCGTAGCTCGCCCTGCCGTTTATCACCGCGTCGGCATAGATTTCGGTGATCCGGTCGAGGTCGGCCGGTGTCGCGGCGCGTATCGTGATGCTGCTCATAATTTATGCACGTCAACCATCTGCCGGCCATTTCATCAAAGACCGGGGCAAAAGAAAAGGGCGGCCGTTGGGCCGCCCTTCCAAACTCGCTGGTCCAGTCAGACCATGATCCCGAAAAGTGGAAATCGGTTTTCGGAAAAGATCATGGTCAACAAAGAACGCCGTATTAGCGACGGTCGCCCATAAACTGCAGCAGGAACATGAACAGGTTGATGAAGTCGAGATAGAGCCTCAGTGCGCCCATGATCGCCTTGCGGCCGGCGACATCAGTCTCGTCGCCCTCGAAATACATCTCCTTGATGTTCTGCGTGTCGTAGGCGGTGAGGCCTGCGAAGATCAGCACGCCGACCGCCGAAACGGCGAAGGAAAGCGCCGACGACTGCAGGAAGATGTTGATCACCATCGCGATGATCAGACCGACCAGGCCCATGACCAGGAACGAACCGAATGCGGAAAGGTCGCGCTTGGTCGTGTAGCCGTAGAGCGACAGCCCGCCAAAGGCGGCGGCGGTGGCGAAGAAGGTCTGCGAGATACTGGCGGTGGTGTAGACCAGGAAGATTGACGACAGAGACAGACCGACGAGCCCGGCATAGACCCAGAACGTCGTCTGCGCTGCCGAAACGCTCATCGACTGAACACGGAACGACAGGAACATCACCGCTGCCAGCGGGGCAAAGATCACCAGCCATTTCAGCGGCGAGCCAAAGATCGCGTAGCCGAAGGAGGTCAGCATCTCGCCGCTTGGCAATGTCGCGACGGCCGAGGCCGGATCGCTGGTGGTGGCCAGCATGATTGTGCCGACTGCGGCAAGGCCGGTGATGAGAAGACCAAGCCCCATCAGATTGTAGACCTTGATCATGTAGGCGCGCAGGCCCTGGTCGATGGCAGCATCGACGCCGGCGCCGGGCACGGCGCGCGTCTGATAATTGCGAACGGGATCAGCCATGGAAATCCTCATATTGCTTCTGCCCCGTCCGGTGTCAGGTCCATTTGAACCCAGGCGCCGCTGGCGGGGCTCCAGCATGCCTGCGCCGAAATATGATGGTTCTTGGCGTAAAGGACAAGACCGTAACCGGACGTAATGCTCCGTGAAGTGCCGGAGATCCGGTTTTATTGGCCTTCCCGGCCGAAACATTAACGAGATTTAATCAAAACCGGCTCTCGCTCAAAGATTTCGCAGCACCGGTGCCGCCTTGTGACCGAGCACCCGCCACGTGCCGGCAAGGCCGATGCCGACCGTGACCACCAGCGAAAAGCCGATGGTCGCCACCGCTACCTCGGGCATGAAATGCGATGGCAGCGTCATAATGCGCGCAACGACGAACCATGCAGCCACACCGCCCGCCGCCAGCGCAAAGATCGCCGTGGCAAGGCCGATCAGCATATATTCCAGCGAAAAGGCCGCGATCAGCGTTTTCCTGGTCGCACCCAGCGTCTTCAGCACTACCGCGTCGTGGATGCGGGCACGGTTGCCGGCGGCAAGCGCCCCGGCCAGCACCAGCACCGAGGCGATCAGCGCCACGCCCGCCGCCGCCCTGATCGCGGTGCCGAGCTGTGCCACGAGCCGGTTGACGACGTCGAGCGCGTCCTTGACCCTGACTGTCGTCACCGCGGGAAAGGCCCGGGTAACGGCGTTGAGAAGACGGGCATCGTCGGCTGCCGACGCGTCTTTCTCGGTCAGCGTCGCCAACCAGCCATGCGGCGCCCCGGCGAATGTGCTGGGCGAAAACACCATGACGAAATTGATGCCCATGGTTTCCCATTCGACCTGGCGGAAATTGGCGATCTTCGCCGTGATGTTGCGGCCGAGCACGTTGACGGTGATGGTATCGCCGAGCTTCAGCCCGATCTCTTTGCCTTCTTCGGCGGAAAACGAGACCAGCGGCTCGCCGGCATAGTTCTCCGGCCACCAGCTGCCCTCGATCAGCGTCGCATTCTCCGGCAGCTTTGCGTCATAGGTCAGGCCGCGATCGCCGCGCAGCACCCAGGCGCCCTCGGCCGGAACCTTGACCTTATCGACATCGACGCCGTTGAGCGCCATCACCCGGCCGCGCAGCATCGGCACCTTGATCAGCCTACCCTGCGGCGCTTCTTTGCCGATCAGCGCGGAGAAAGCATCGACGTCGCCGCTCTGGATATCGACGAAGAAGAAGTTCGGCGCCCGCTCCGGCAGGCTGCCGGAAATCTGCCGCCTCAGATTGCCGTCGATCAGCGCCAGCGTCACCAGGAGCGTCAGCCCGAGGCCAAGCGACAGCACCACGGATGGCGTCAAGGCGCCAGGCCGATGGATGTTGCCGATGGCGAGCCTGAGCGCCGTTGAACGCACGCGCGGGCTTTTCTTCGCCGCCCACTGCACCAGCGTACCGACGACACGCAGCACCAGGAACGACAAAACCGTGGCGCCGACGAAGATCGAGGCGATGCGGCGGTCACCGGAAAACAGGACCGCCAGCGCCGCCAGCAGCAGCGCGATGCCGAATGCCGCGGCGATATAGATCGGGCGGGGAAAACCGCGGCCCTCAAAACCCATTTCGCGAAACAGCGCAGTCGCCGGCACGTCGCGGGCACGACCGAGCGGCAGCAAGGCGAAAGCCAGCGTCACCAGCAGCCCGAACAGTGCTGCCATGCCGAGCGCGCCGGGATAGAACCCACCTTCTGCCGGCACCGGAATGACCGACTGGAGTGCCGCGCTCGCCGCGAACGGCATCAGCGCGCCAAGCACAAGGCCCAGCGCGATGCCGAGGGCGGCGATCATCAGGATCTGCACCAGGTAGACGGCAAAGACGAACCCGCCCGAAGCCCCCAGGCTCTTGAAGGTAGCGATGACGCCGCGCTTGCCGTCGAGATAGGCACGTACCGCATTGGCCACACCGACGCCACCGACCACCAGCGCCGTCAGCCCGACCAGCGTCAGGAATTGCGAGAACCGCTCGATGTTCGAGGACAGCGCCGGCGCCGCGTTGCTGCGCGTGCGGATCGACCAGCCGGCCTGCGGAAATTGTTTTGCAGCCTGCTCCTGGATCGCCTTGATCTGTGCCTCGCCGGTGCCATTGGGCAGGCGGACCTTGAAGGCGTTCTCGACCAGGCTGCCCGGCTGGATCAGACCGGAAGCGGCAAGCCCGTCGGTCGACACCATCAGCCGCGGTGCAAAGCCGAAGCCGTCCGACACCGCATCCGGCTCGTTGACCAGCCTGGCGCGCAGTTCGAACGTCGCACTGCCCAGTTTCAGCCGGTCGCCGATGCGAAGGTTCAGCCGCTCGAACAAAAGGTCTGGCGCAGCGGCGCCGAAGACGCCGGATTTTTCGCCGAACAAATCCTCTCTCGACAGCACCGGCTCGGTCTCCAGCGCGCCATAGAGCGGATAGGCGCCGTCGACCGCCTTGGCCTCGACCAGCGCCTGGTCGGAACCGTCCTCGAGCCTGGCCATCGAACGCATGTTGGCGCTGTGCGAAACCGTGCCCAGCCGGTCGATGAAGCTGCGTTCGGCTCTGGTCGCGTCGCGCTGGTTGAGCTGGAAGCGCAGATCGCCGCCGAGCAGCGTCTGGCCCTGGTTGGCAACACCGGCGGAAATCGCCTGCGCCACCGAATTGACGCCGCCGATTGCCGCGACGCCGAGCGCGATACAGGCAAGGAAAATCAGGAAGCCGGACAGCCCGCCGCGCATTTCGCGCAGCGAAAACCGGAAGGCGAGCCTCAGCGTTTGCGACAGCGGCATCAGGCTGTCACCTTGCCGGCCTTGGAAGCCGGCTCGGGCGCGTCCTCGATCCGTCCCGACCGCATCGACACCTGGCGCGAGCAGCGCGCCGCGAGCACCGGGTCATGCGTGACTAGCACCAGCGTCATGCCGCGTTCGGCCGCCTTGGCGAACAGCAGGTCGGCGACGTGCCGACCCGTCGCCTGGTCGAGATTGCCGGTCGGCTCGTCGGCGATTAGGATGCGCGGCGACGGCGCCAGCGCCCGGGCGATCGCCACGCGCTGTTGCTCGCCGCCAGACAATTCGCCGGGATAATGGGTGACGCGATCGCTGAGACCGACCGCCGCCAGCTCGCGCGCCGCCATACCGAACGGATCGGCATGGCCGGCAAGCTCCAGCGGGACGGCGACGTTTTCCAGCGCCGTCATGTTGGGGATGAGATGGAAAGACTGGAAGACGATGCCGATATTTCGTCCCCGAAACGATGCGATCCGGTCTTCGCTTTTGCCGTTGAGCAGCTCGCCGGCAATTCGTACCGTTCCCGAATCGACCCTTTCAAGCCCTGCCAAAACCATCAGCAATGTCGACTTTCCCGAACCTGAAGGTCCAACGATCCCTGTCGCTTCGCCGCTCGCTACATCGAGGCTGACGCCCTTCAGCACATGGACCGAGGATGCACCTTCGCCGAGCGTCAGCGATACGTCTTTCAGCGAAATGACGGCTTCTTCCAAAATCAAATCGTCCTATATGGGGAGTGAGGGCTAGAGCATCCGATGCTCGACAAAGACGGAACCTGCCTTCGCCAACAGATGTTCCTGGTCATATGGGGCCTGCCGCATGGCTTTCAAACACACCTTTGCCGCAGCCTTCGCCCTTTTCCTTGCGATTTTCGGCGCCATTTCGTCGGCGCGCGCCGAGCCCTTCACCATCGTCGGCTTCGGCGATAGCCTGATGGCGGGTTTTGGCCTCGGGCCAGGCCAGGGCTTCACCGACAGGCTGCAGGCGGTGCTTCGCGCCAAGGGCTACGATGTCACGGTCGCTAATGCCGGCGTCTCCGGCGATACGACGAGCGGCGGCCTGTCGCGGCTCGACTGGTCGGTGCCGGACGGCACGCAGCTGGTCATCCTGGAGCTCGGTGCCAACGACATGCTGCGCGGCGTTTCGCCCGCCATTGCGGAGAAGAACCTGGACGCCATGCTGGCAAAACTGAAGCAGCGCAAGATCGCCGTGTTGGTGGCCGGCATGCGCGCGGCGCCCAATCTCGGCGCCGATTACCAGAACGCCTTCGACGCGATCTTTCCGAGACTGGCTGAAAAATACGACGTGCCGCTCTATCCTTTCTTTCTCGAAGGCATTGCCGGCCAATCCGTCCTGCAGCTCGAGGACGGCCTTCATCCAAACGCCCGAGGCGTCGACCGCATCGTCGAGGGTATCCTGCCTGGCGTGGAGAAAGCCATCGATGCGGTACGGGGCAGTTCCTGAGGCAAGGCCCTTGCTGAGGCAGGACCCGGCCGCGACACATTCCGCAAGGGAAGCTTTTAGGCAGGCCTGCGACCAACAAACCCCTTGCCCCGTTTGAATATCGATGATTCGCTAGGGCAAGAGTTCGATTCGAGGACAGGAGGCTTCCCATGCCGCGTCTTTTTACCGCCCTCGAAATACCGCGTGATGCCGCTCTTTCGCTGTCGCTGCTCAGGGGCGGCCTGCCCGGAGCCCGCTGGATCGACGTCGAGAATTACCATTTGACGTTGCGCTTCATCGGCGATGTCGAAGGCCACGTCGCCGACGAGATCGCCAACGCGCTTGACCGTGTTCATCGCCCCTCCTTCCCGCTGACGCTGTCCGGCGTCGGCGCCTTCGGCCAGAAGAAGCCGCACGCGGTGTGGGCCGGGGTCGCGGCTTCGCCCGATCTTTCCGCACTGCAGGCCGAAATCGAGCGCATCTGCCAGCGGCTCGGCATCCCGGCCGACCCGCGCAAGTTCATGCCGCATGTGACCTTGGCCCGACTGCGCAGTTCGAGCCCGCTCGACGTTGCCCAGTACCTGTCGGCGCGCGGCAATTTTTCGACGCTGCCGTTCCGGGTCGGCCGCTTCGTGCTGATGTCGTCGCGCGACTCGGTCGGCGGCGGGCCCTACATCGTCGAGGAAGCGTGGCCGCTTTCGGGTGCCGACAGCCGGGCCGCCAGCCGTTTGGTCGACGCCCCCGACGCTTCGCGGATCATGCGGTAGACGGATGGCCAGGGAAAAACTTGCAAAAGAGGCGATCAGCGCCGAACTTGCCGGCCTCGACGGCTGGTCGCTGGCCAAGGATGGTGGTTCGATCAGCCGCACCTTCACCTTCAAGAATTTCTCCGAAGCCTTCGCGTTCATGACCCGCGTCGCCCTGGCGGCGGAGAAGATGGACCACCATCCCGACTGGTCGAACGTCTACAAGACGGTAAACGTGACCCTCAACACGCATGACGCCGGCGGCCTGACCGCGCTGGATTTCGAACTGGCCAGAAAGATGAACCGCTATTTCGGCGGCTGACACCTGCCAGCACCTTGCAGCCGGGTTCGGCTTTCACCACATTTTGCATTGCCGTCGTGCGTGAAGCCACGCGGCGGCGGCAAGGAGAGGTTGATGGCGCAAAAATCCGGTTTTGATTTCTTCGGCCTCGGCAGCAAGCCGGGCAATGAGAGCGAAGTGCGCGAAAAGTTCTGGCGCACGGCGAAGAAGGCTGCCCGGCAGATCCCGTTCATGGAAGAGGTGGTCGCCGCCTATTACTGCGCCATGGACAAGAAGACGCCGCTGCGCGCCAAGGGCACATTGCTGGCTGCGCTCGGCTATTTCGTGCTGCCGACGGACGTCATCCCCGATTTCATCTTTGGGCTTGGCTTCACCGACGACATCGCGGTGCTGACCGCCGCGATCACAACCGTCAGCGCCCACATCACGCCCGCACACCGGCTCGCTGCCAAACAGGCGATCGCCGACAAGAGCTGAGCTGGTGCGGCGCAAAAAATGGCGCGAGAACCGACTTTTCCGGCCGTCAAACCCACCGCCGCACCCGCGCCTTGTAGGCGCGATAGGCATCTCCGAACTTCCGCTCGAGATAGCGCTCTTCCGGCGCGATGATGCCGGTATTGATCACCCACAGCAGCGGGACCACGAGCGCAATAGCCCAAAGACTTCCGGCCGCGACGCCGAGGCCCAGATAGACGAGGGTCGCTCCCAGATAGAACGGGTTCCTGGTCCGCCGATAGATGCCGTCGACGACCAGCGCCGTCGTCGGCAAGGTCGGTGGTATGTTGGTGCCAGCGGCCTGAAAGCGGCCCGCCGCCATAAAGATGAACACGAAGCCGCACACCGCGAGCACGGCGCCGGCCAGATAACGGGCGAGCGCCTGCCCGGCCATGACCGGGAGCGGAACGAGCACCTCGAGGACGGCTGCCGCCACCAGGAAGCAGAGAAAGATCAAAGGCGGCAGCGCAATGACCCCAGCCACGTCGGGCGCGCCCGATCCGCCCGCCGCCTCCCTGGCATCCGACCGGGGCACCGCGCCACCGGCCACCGTCCGCATGGCGACACGAATGCCGAACACAATCGCCAGGACGGCTGTGCCGCCCGCCAGGATCAGGACTGTCTCGGAAATGGCCATGGCCAAATCTCCCGTAGTCGCCAAGGAGGGGTCCCTGGCCGAGCGCCGTGGAGGCGAACGTAGACATGATACCGTCTGGAGGAAAATTCGTCACGTACCTCAGAAAAGCCGGGATGGCTGCAAGACCTAGCTGCTTGAAAAGTCAAACTCTTGCCGTTTTCGTGGCCTCCAAGTCGCGGCAGGGACATTGCGACAGCCGCTTTTTCGAGCGGCAGCGCGAAGACGGCGGCGGTTTCTGGCGTGAACATCCTTTTGTCAGGGAAAATTCACCGTTTGGTAACCCAGATTAAATCAAAATGAAGCGACGGGCAGGACGCCGAGCCGGCCTGCCGCCGCACCAGTTGGAATACGGGAAAAGCGATGCGCGGATTGATTGCTATAGTTTCCAGCCTGGCCCTGGTGGCCTTGACGGCACCTGCGCTGGCGCAGTCGGCAACCAAGATCGGCCAGCACAATGCCTGGGGCACCTACAGCTACCAGGCATCGGGCGGCGGCAAGGTCTGCTATGTCTTGACCGTGCCGACCGACAAGCAGCCGCCGACGCTCGATCATGGCGACATGTTCTTCTTCGTCAGCCAGCGGCCGGGGCAGCAGGTGTCCTACGAGCCGCAATTCATCGCCGGCTATACCTTCCAGGAAGGTTCCAAGGCCACCGTCACCATCGACAAGAAGTCTTTTTCCATGTTCACGCGCGGCAAGTCGGCCTGGGTCGAGAACGCCGCCGAGGAGCCGGTGCTGATCGCCGCGATGAAGACCGGCACCGACATGAAGGTGTCGGCCAAGTCCGGCCGCGGCAACACCACCACCTACGTTTTTTCGCTGAAGGGCATTTCGGCGGCGCTGGCGTCCATCGCCAAGTGCAAATAGCCGGCGGTTAGGTGCGGTCTTCCCTTCTCCCCTTGTGGGAGAAGGACAGGGCTGCCCCAGCATGACTCCGTCCCTAAGCTGTGCTATGCGCCGCGCTTCATTTCGGGCACGATGCTGTAATCGGCCGCAAATCGCTTATATTGGCGCAACAATGACCCTTTCATTCGATCTTACCGCCGAAGGCGCCCGTGACGCGTTGCGCGCCCGCGCCGCGCCCGAAAAGCCGTCGCTGATCGGCTTGACGCGCGCCGAACTCGGTGCCGCCCTCGTCGCCGCCGGCATCGTGCCGGAGCGCCAGGCAAAAATGCGCGCCCAGCAGCTCTGGCATTGGATCTATGTGCGCGGCGTTTCCAATTTTGCCGGCATGTTCAACATTTCCAAGGATCTGCGCGCCGAGCTCGACAAGCATTTCACCGTTGCCAGACCCGAGATCGTCGAGGAGCAGATTTCCTCCGACGGCACGCGCAAATGGCTGTTCCGCTTTCCGCCGCGCGGCGCCGGCCGGCCGGTCGAGATCGAGACAGTATATATCCCGGAAGAGGGCCGCGGCACGCTCTGCATCTCCTCGCAGGTCGGCTGCACGCTGACCTGCTCCTTCTGCCACACCGGCACGCAGAAGCTGGTGCGCAATCTGACCGCCGAGGAAATCCTCGCCCAGCTTTTGACCGCCCGCGACCGGCTCGGCGATTTCCCCGACCGCGATACGCCCGACGGCGCCATCGTTCCGGCCGAGGGCCGCAAAGTGTCCAATGTCGTCATGATGGGCATGGGCGAGCCGCTCTACAATTTCGAGGCGGTGAAGAAGGCGCTGCTGATCGCTTCCGACGGCGACGGGCTTTCCCTGTCGAAGAGGCGCATCACCTTGTCGACCTCGGGCGTCGTGCCGGAGATCTTCCGCACCGGCGAGGAGATCGGCGTCATGCTGGCGATCTCGCTGCACGCCACCAATGACGATCTGCGCGACCTTTTGGTGCCGATCAACAAGAAGTATCCGCTGAAGGAGCTGATCGCTGCCTGCCGCGCCTATCCCGGTCTGTCCAACGCCAAGCGGATCACCTTCGAATATGTGATGCTGAAGGACGTCAACGATTCGATCGAGGACGCCAAGGGGCTGATCAAGCTGCTCAAGGGCATCCCGGCCAAGATCAATTTGATCCCGTTCAATCCGTGGCCTGGCACCAACTATCAGTGCTCGGACTGGGAGACGATCGAGAAATTCGCCGACTACATCAACAATGCCGGCTACGCCTCGCCGATCCGCACGCCGCGCGGCCGCGACATCCTCGCCGCCTGCGGCCAGCTCAAGTCGGACTCCGAGCGCATGCGCAAGGTCGACCGGCTGGCGCTGGAAGCGATGATGATCGCGGGGCACGGCGAGGCGTGAATCGCGTCGTCGCCTATCTGATTCGCTTCGCCGTCATCCTTGTCGGCTACATCGTCGCCTCGCTGGCCGCCAGCGCCTTCCTCAACATCATGTTCCTCGCGTCGCTCGGCTACACGCCAGAGCAGGCGCAGCCGGCGGCGACTGCCTCGCTGTATTTCTCGATCCCCTTCGTCGCGCTGTTCGTCGCCTATTTCGCCTTCATGCCGGCGGCCATCGCCATCCTCGTCTCCGAAATCCTCGGCCGACGCGACTGGCTGTTCTATGCGCTGGCGGGCGCGGCGGTGGCGGCGGTCTTCCTCGGCTTCGTCCACCAGACGGCCGACGCCAATTTCGAGGTTACCAACACAAGCGTCATGCTGGCGGTGATCGGCTGCGGCATGGTCGGTGGCATTTTCTACTGGCTGAGCGCCGGGCGCTCGGCCGGAAGCTGGCGCCAAGCCGGAAAGTCCGGGAATGCGCCTATTTCGCCTGGGCCGTCAGGATCTTGAGCGCGAAGGCCGAAAACACCCCGGCAAACAGATAGTCGACGACACGCGTCACGCGCGGGCTGGCCTTCATCGCCGCCGAGAATTTTTCCGCCGCCAGCACCATCGGCGCCGTCACCGGGATCGACAGCACGACGAACATCGCGCCGAGGAAGAACAGTTTTCCCGGCGCGTCGGGATCGTGCGCGGAGACAAACTGCGGCAGGAAGGTCATGAAGAACAGGATGATCTTCGGGTTGAGCAGGTTGACGCCGAGCCCCGCGGCCCAGCTGCGAACCAGCGAAATCTTCGGCCCGCTCTTCTTCTCCGGCGAAAACGCCGACCCTTTTGTGATCGCCTGCCAGGCCAGGAAGACCAGATAGCCGGCACCGAAAATCTTCAGCACGAAGAACGCCATCGGCGAGGCCACGATCAGCGCCGAGACGCCGACCACCACCAACGTGGTGTGGATCAGCGTGCCGCACAATGCGCCGGCCATCGAGGCAAAGCCGGTGGCGCGGCCCTGGCTCAGCGTGCGCGACACGAACAGCGTCATGTCCGGTCCAGGCGTGATCGCCAGGATCACCGTGGCGATGGCGAACTGGATCAGGGTTGCATTGTCGGGAATAAAGGACATGAGCGAGCTCTGGGCAGTAAGACGCGCAGCCTATAGCGCAGGCGCCTTGCCGGCGCCAGCTTCTGGTCGCCACAGCGTCTGGTCCAGTGCCTGCGGCGACCAGGCGCCTGTTCCTCCCTTGCGCTAGCTGGAAACGCCGTGATACTCGCCCGCGAAGCCCACCGCGTGGAACCGCCCAAATGTCCCAAAACATGTCGAAAGCAAAAGCCGTCAAGAAGGTCGTGCTCGCCTATTCCGGCGGCCTCGACACCTCCATCATCCTGAAATGGCTGCAGACCGAGCTCGGCGCCGAGGTCGTCACCTTCACCGCCGATCTCGGCCAGGGCGGCGAATTGGAGCCGGCGCGGCGCAAGGCCGAGATGATGGGCATCAAGGACATCCGCATCGTCGATGTGCGCGAGGAGTTCGTTGCCGACTTCGTCTTCCCGATGTTCCGCGCCAATGCCGTGTATGAAGGCACCTATCTGCTCGGCACCTCGATCGCCCGGCCGCTGATCTCGAAACATCTTGTCGAGATCGCCAGGGAGACCGGCGCCGACGCGATCGCGCATGGCGCCACCGGCAAGGGTAACGACCAGGTGCGTTTCGAACTTTCGGCCTATGCGCTGAACCCCGACATCAAGGTCATCGCGCCATGGCGCGACTGGTCGTTCAAGTCGCGCACCGATCTCATCAACTTCGCCGAGCAGCACCAGATCCCGGTGCCGAAGGACAAAAAGGGCGATGCACCGTTCTCGGTCGACGCCAACCTGCTGCATTCGTCTTCCGAGGGCAAGGTGCTGGAAGACCCATGGAGCGAGCCACCGGAATTCGTCCACCAGCGCACCATCTCGCCGATGGATGCACCGGATGAGGTCACCGAGGTCGAGATCGAATTCCTGAAGGGCGACCCGGTTGCGCTCAATGGCAAAAAACTGTCGCCGGCGACGATGCTGGCAGCGCTGAACGATCTCGGCCGCGATAACGGCATCGGCCGGCTCGACTTGGTCGAGAACCGCTTCGTCGGCATGAAATCGCGCGGCGTCTACGAGACCCCCGGCGGCACCATCCTGATATCAGCCCACCGGGCGATCGAATCGATCACGCTCGACCGGGGAGCTGCCCACCTCAAGGACGAGTTCATGCCGCGCTATGCCGAGCTGATCTACAACGGCTTCTGGTTCGCGCCCGAGCGGCTGATGCTGCAGGCGATGATCGACAAGAGCCAGGAAGATGTCGAAGGCACGGTGCGGCTGAAGCTCTACAAGGGCAACGTCATGGTCACCGGCCGCAAGTCGAAGAGGACGCTCTATTCCGATGCGCTGGTCACGTTCGAGGACGACCGCGGCGCCTACGACCAGAAGGACGCCGAAGGTTTCATCCGCCTGAACGCGCTCCGGCTGAGGACGCTGGCGGCGCGTAATCGTAGAAAATAGCTAGTAGTACTGTTGCAGCGTAATTTTTGCCGGCAAATCGCAACCTTTGAGATTAGCCGAAGCATCCCTCCCCTTCGTCATCCCAGGGCGGGGCAAGGAGCGGAGCGACGCGGCGCAGACCCTGGGATCCATGCCGTTACCGCGCGGCAGGGCTCCAGCGGACCGGAGTCTACCACCCCGTTCCGCGAAAAAGCTCAAACCACTCTGGATTGGTTTTCTCGATCAGCTAGATCTTCCACTGCCGCGGCCAGCGCTTCAGCGACTTCTCGCGCTGAATGGCGTCACGAATGTCGAAATGTTCCTCGTACCAGACCAGACGCTGCACGCCGTAGCGGCTGGTGAAGCGCGAGCCTTGGCTGGATTTATGCTCTGGAACGCGGCGGCCGAGATCATTGGTGACGCCGATGTAGACGGTGCCGCGCTTCTGGCTCGCGGTCATGTAGGCATAGCCGGTCATGGTGGAAGGGTAGCTGGCGCTGTTGCGGATACAAGCGCCGTTCTGAACCGCTGCATTCTTCGGCTGACGTCACGGCATGGATCCTCGGGTCTCCGCTACGTCGCTTCGCTCCTGCTCCGCCCGAGGATGACGAAGGCATAGTGGCTAAGGCCAATCACGGATGTCGCAGATTGGCAGTTGTCTTCCAGACATAGCGGATTGCGGCTGATGGCGACCGCAACCTTCGAGATTTGCCGAATCCTCCCTCCTTCGTCATCCTCGGGCGAAGCAGGAGCGAAGCGACGTAGCGGAGACCCGAGGATCCATGCCGTACCCCAGCGGCCGTGCACCGGCGGGATTCAATCTGGCCGCGAAATACTCTAGACATCAGCAAAAAAGCCCGGCGCATGGCCGGGCTTTCTATCGAACAGAGATTTCTATCAGTCAGCATCGATCGCCGTGGCGATGCGGACGATGGCCTGCTGATAGACGCTCGCGGAATTCCAGCCGGCAATTGCGCCGATATTCGATTGCGCGCTCGCGCCGGCCTGCCAACCATGACCCTTGAGGAAGTTGGCGGTGGAAGCCAACGCCGTGGCCTTGTCGCGCAGATTTTTGTTGCCGACTCCATAGCTCAAAACATTTCCGGGCAGGAACTGGGTGTGGCCAATCTCGCCATGCGCGGCACCGACCGACGAGGCGCTCAACGCTCCGCGATCAACCAGCTTCAGGGCCGCAATGGCATGCGGGTAGAAGAACCCTGGACGGCGGCAATCATAGGCCAGCGTTAAAATGGCAGAGACCGTATTCTGGTTGCCCATGGCGGAACCGAAGCCGGTCTCCATACCCCAGATGGCGAGCAACACGCCCGGGGATACGCCGTAGGTCCGTTCGATCTTGTCGAACAGCGCCGCATTCGCCTTCTTCAGCGCACGGCCCCTGGCAATGATCGCGGACGCGCCACGGCGCTTCATGAAAGCTTCCACCGAGCCGCTGAAAGCCTTATGGATGGCCCGGTCGACGGCGATCGTCTTTGTTGCGTAGGTTGCGCGATCCAGAGCGGCTAGACCCTTCGAGCCTACACCGTCGGCCCTCGCCTCCGCGGCAAACTCCGGCTTCCACGCATCGAAGCCGGCGCTGTTTTTGCCACAGCTGGCCGCCGCCTGCGCGCCCGTCGCCAACGCAAGCACCGCCACCACCGTAGCCGTTACAAACATCTTCCCCTTGGCAAGAAATGCCATGCTGCTCTCCTGATTGCCTGAATCACGTTCCCAATTGCGAACTTGCCAGCGAAACACCTGCTTGTCACTGTCCCGGCGCTGCGCCGATGCACTCAATACAGCAGGAACTTCAAATCCACCACACTGGCGGATGCCCGGGAATTTGCCTACGATCAAGTAATTATTGTGGCGGGGACAGAACAAGCATGGAAGACGTTGATGTCGTGATCATCGGCGCCGGCTCGGCTGGACTTTCGGCTGCCAAGACCCTGCGTGCCGCCGGTTTTTCCTTCAAATTGTTAGAAGCGATGAACCGCATCGGCGGCCGCGCCTGGACCAGCGACCAGCATTTCGGCGTGCCGTTCGACATCGGCTGCGCCTGGCTGCATGCCGCAGACCGCAATCCCTACTTTCCCGAGGCGAAAGCCGCCGCCTGGACACTTCATCACCACGACATGAATGTCGATCATCTCTACTACCGCGAGCGAAAGGCAAGCGAAGCCGAAGAGGCCGCGATGAAGGTGGCCGACACAAGGCTGTTCGAACTGGTGGCGGCGCATCAGGTGAGGGAAGGTGACGATGACCGTCTGTCGGCATTGCTCGCCAAGGGACACGCGCCGCGCGCCGCCGCAACCTTCGCCGGGCCGATGGATTTCGGCGCCGACGAGGACGAGATATCGATCCGCGACTTTCAGGCCGCCGCCGATCTCGATCCGAACTATTTCACCAAGGAAGGCTTCGGTACGCTGGTTGCCCGCTTCGGCGCCGATGTGCCGGTGGAACTGTCGACGCCGGTGCGCAAGATCCTCTGGGATGTGCCCGGCGTCGCCTGTGTGACGGACCGCGGCACCATCCGCGCCAAGGCGGTCATCGTCACCGCCTCGCCGGCAGTGCTCGCCTTCGAGGAGATTGCGTTCTCGCCGGTACTCCCCGATGCGCATTTCGCCGCCTTCTTCGACCTGCCGATGGGCATGCTGACCAAGCTGCCGGTCGAAATATCCGGCACAAGGCTCGGCTTGGAGCCGTTCGACGATTTGCTGATCGAGCGGCTGGCCCGGCACGACATCTACTTCCTTTGCTTTCCCTTCGACCTCGATCTGATGGTCGGTTTCGTCGGCGGCGATTTCGCCTGGGAGATGTCGGCGGCGGGCGAGGCGGCCGGCATCGACTTCGTCGTCGACCGGCTCTGCGGCATCTTTGGCGGCGACGTGCGAAAACATGTCGGACGCGGGATGATGACCAATTGGGGCGCAGAGCGGTTCGTGCGCGGCGCCTACGCGACGGCGCGACCCGGCCGTTCGCAGGCGCGCGCCACGCTGATGCAGCCGGTGGCGGAAAAGATCTTCTTCGCCGGCGAGCATTTGGCCGGTCCGCTGATGCAGACTTGCGGCGGCGCCAGACTATCGGGCGAGGCAGTGGCCAGGGAGGTGGTCACACTCCTTGCGGCAAAATAGCGTCAACCGGCGGGAACGCCGGCCTGCGACAGGCGTTTGGCGTTCTCCTGCTCGCATCGTCCTCCGCATTCCGAATGATTTGAGACGCCAATGAAGCTTTTCGACTGCCCGCATTGCGGCCACCGTCTTTATTTCGAGAACGCGCAATGCCTGAACTGCGCCAGCCTCGTGCTCTATAATGCCGAGGATGCGCGCTTTGTGCTGTCCGGCGCCAACGTCTTCCACTGCACCAATGCCGACGAATGCGCCTGCAACTGGATGGCGGAGCCTGGCCAACCCTTCTGTCGCGCCTGCGTGCTGAACCAGTTGATCCCGGATCTGTCGGTCGACGGCAACCGCCGCCGCTGGATCCGTGTCGAGGCGGCAAAGAAGCGTGCCGTCTATTCGCTGCTCGCCTTCGGTCTGCCGGTCACACCCAAGCAGAACCCCGGCGACGAGATCGGCCTCGCTTTCGACTTTCTTGCCGATCCGATCGGTGGCGGTCCCGGCGGTGAGCGCATCCTGACCGGCCATGACAACGGCCGGATCACGCTCAATGTCGCCGAGGCGGACTCGGCCGAGCGCGAGCGGCGGCGCGTCGAGATGGGTGAGAACTACCGCACGCTGCTCGGCCATTTCCGCCATGAGCTCGGCCATTATTACTGGGACCGCCTGATCCGCGACGATCCGCAAAAGCTTGCCGGCTTTCGCGCTTTATTCGGCGACGACCGCGCCGACTATGAACAGGCGTTGAAGGCCTATTATGCCGATGGCGCGCCACCCGACTGGCAGCAGCGCCACATCTCGGCCTATGCGACGTCGCACCCATGGGAGGACTGGGCCGAGACCTGGGCGCATCACATGCATATCACGGACACGCTGGAGATGGTGCATGCTCTGAATTTACCGCTCGGCCGGCTGGAGACCGTTGAAGCCAACGAGCTGTCGCGTGCTGACACCGGCGGCGAGCAGCAGCCGGCACCATCGGAACCCGCCGCCAGGCCAGAGCCTTTCGAGAATATCCTCGCGCGCTGGCTGGTGCTGTCGGAAGCTTCCAACTCGATCAACCGCTGCATGGGCCTGCCCGACCTGTATCCCTTCGTAATCTCGGACGTGGCGGCGCAAAAACTTGCTTTTGTTCACGAGCTTTTGACCGACCTACCGAAAATTATTGGAACAAATCGTGAGCCGGCGGAGGCTTTTTAGCCGGAACGCATGCGGCTTTGCTTCGTTTTCGGTCCCGAGGGACTGTGCAAACGGAGAGAAGATCATGAAACGCATATTGTTTCCGGCGGTGGCCGGCGCGCTCACAGCGATGTCGGGCTCTGCTTTGGCCGACACCGCCGTCTCGGCCATCACCGATCTTAATGTACGCGCCGGCCCCGGCCCGCAATATCCGGTTATCGGCGTGCTCGCCGCCGGCCAGTCTGCGACGCTCGATGGCTGCATTGCCAATAGCAAATGGTGCACCATCGCCGAAGCCAACGGCCAGGGCTGGGTCTATTCCGACTATGTGACGGCGGATTTCGGCGGCAGCCGCGTGGTCCTGACGCAGCGTCCGGCCAGCGCCGACATTGCCGTCGTGACAGCGCCCGCCGATAGCGTCGAATATTCCGACAACTATACCGGAGCAATCGTTGCCGGCGAGGCGATCGAGCCCATCCGGCGACCGCCGGCCGAGGTTCGCACGTATGTCGAAACGAATCGACTCGATCCGGTCTATCTCGAGGGCGAGGTGGTTACCGGCGCGACCTTGCCCGACACCGTCGAGCTGCGCGAGATTCCGGACTATAATTACCGCTACGTCTATGTGAACGGCCAGCCGGCGCTGGTCGATCCGGACACAAGGCGCATCATGTACGTCGTGCGCTGACGTCGCCAACAGAGCGGTCGCCCTGTAGTGGCGGCCGCTCAGACTCCCGACATTGCCACAGCCGGCATTGCTGCTGCAAAACCGGTTTTCACTTTTGCGTCCGATGCTCTAGACCATGCGAGCCGAAGCACCAGCCAGCGAGCCCGCGTGACCATCGATCCAACCGCCTTCGAGCATTATCGGCTTACTTCAAACGACAAGACCACCTTGCCGCGCCTCCTGCTCGGGACGGCGATCGTCGTCCTGTTCTGGGTCGCAACAACCGTCGCCGTGCTGTTCGGCGGCACCTATGCCTTTACCGTCTGGCAGGCGTCGTCAGGCACCTCCCCGCCAGCTGGAGGGGCGGTGCAGGATTTCATGGCATCGCCCGCGGGCATCCTCGCGGCGCTGGCTTCCTTTGCCGGAATCTGGCTCGGCCTTTGGGCTGCCATGCGCTGGATCCATCGCGAGAAGCTGACGGCCCTGATCGGCATCAGCCGGCGCATTTCGTGGTCGGGGTTCCTGAAAGGGTTGGCCGCGGTGCTGATCACTTCGCTGCTTTCCGAGATCCTGCTTTATGGCCTGCAGCCCGATATTGCGCGCGGTACGATCGGCCTGTCGTCCTGGCTTTTGTTCCTGATCCCGATCGCTGCATTGACCTTTCTGCAGACCTCGTCGGAGGAGATGCTGTTCCGCGGCTATCTGCTCAGGGGTCTGGCGAGCCGGTTCCAAAATCCATTTATCTGGGCGCTGCTGCCGGGACTGCTGTTCACCTCCCTGCATTGGAGCCCGAGCTCGACGACCGCCATCAACGCCTGCGTGCTGGCCTCGATCGCCGCCTTTGCACTGTTGCTGACGCTTCTGGTCTATGCCACCGGCAATCTGGGTGCTGGCTTCGGCGCCCATCTCGGCAACAATCTGACCGGCTTCTTGCTGATTTCGCATCAGCAAAGCTATAATTCCTTCGCCCTGTTCAACGCCAAGCCGCTCGAAGCCGCCGGCTGGACGGCTTTAGACGCCGTCCTCATCGCCGCGATCGGCATCGTCAGCAGCCTGTTGACCGTTCTGCTGCTTTTGCATCCGCGCTCACCGCTGAAAGTGGAACCGGATATGCCGCGCGCCGGCGGCGTGCGCTGATGCGCGTTGCCTGGTCGCCCTGAGCATATTCGGCTCAAAGCTTGACCAAAGCTTGACTCTGCGGCCGATTTCCTGTCTACACGCCGCGAAATTCCGCGACGAGTATCCCTCCGAGCAAACCGACCGGGACGCCGAAACCTCTTTGAGGTGAAGTGCTGTAAATCGATCCCGGAGGCCAACACCCGGCAGCGCTGTGCGCCCCCGGGTGCTTTTTGGCTTTGGGCTTTTGCCCGGACCGGCTTTTGCTTGGACAGTCGGCGCGAACGCATTACCTCTCGGGCATCATCCGGGTGCCAGGGAAAAGGAAAAAGAATGTTTGAATCGCTAGAGGAACGCACAAGAGGCGTGGAGGGCCGCAGGCCCGACGGGGATCAGCATGAATCCAAGGCGCTCTCGCACGGCGGTTTGACCAATGTTTGAGTCCCTGCAAGAGCGCCTTGGTTCGATCCTGAACGGCCTCACCGGCCGCGGCGCGCTGTCGGAGGCGGATGTCTCGGCGGCGCTGCGCGAGGTGCGCCGTGCGCTGCTCGAGGCCGACGTGGCGTTGGAAGTGGTGCGTTCCTTCACCGACAAGGTGCGCGAGAAGGCCGTCGGCGCCGCCGTGGTCAAGTCGATCAAGCCCGGCCAGATGGTCGTCAAGATCGTCCATGACGAGCTGGTCGAGATGCTCGGCGCCGAGGGCGTCGCCATCGACCTCAATGCACCGGCTCCGGTCGTCATCATGATGGTCGGCCTGCAGGGCTCCGGCAAGACGACGACCTCGGCCAAGATCGCCAAGCGCCTGGCCGAGCGCCAGAACAAGAAGGTCTTGATGGCATCGCTCGACACGCGGCGTCCCGCCGCGCAGGAGCAGCTCCGTCAACTCGGCGAGCAGGTCAAGGTCGCCACGCTGCCGATCGTCGCCGGCCAGACGCCGGTCGATATCGCCCGCCGCGCCGTGCAGGCGGCAAAGCTCGGCGGCCATGACGTCGTCATCCTCGATACCGCCGGCCGCACCCATATTGACGAGCCGCTGATGGTCGAGATGGCCGACATCAAGAAGGTGTCGTCGCCGCACGAGATCCTGCTGGTCGCCGATTCGCTGACCGGCCAGGACGCCGTCAATCTGGCGAAAAGCTTCGATGAGCGCGTCGGCATCACCGGCCTCGTGCTGACCCGTATGGACGGCGACGGCCGCGGTGGCGCAGCACTCTCGATGCGCGCCGTCACCGGCAAGCCGATCAAGCTGATCGGCACCGGCGAAAAAATGGACGGGCTGGAGGAATTCCACCCCAAGCGCATCGCCGACCGCATCCTCGGCATGGGCGACATCGTCAGCCTCGTCGAAAAGGCGGCCGAGAACATTGACGCCGAGCAGGCGGCGGCGATGGCCAGGAAGATGCAGTCGGGCAAGTTCGACCTGAACGACCTCGCCGGCCAGCTTCAGCAAATGTCGAAAATGGGCGGCATGGGCGGCATCATGGGCATGATGCCTGGCATGGGCAAGATGAAGGACCAGATGGCCGCCGCCGGTCTCGACGACAAGATGTTCGGCCGCCAGCTCGCCATCATCTCGTCGATGACCAAGGCCGAGCGCGCCAATCCCGATATTCTGAAGCACTCGCGCAAGAAGCGCATCGCCGCCGGCTCCGGCACCGACGCGGCCGAAATCAACAAGCTGTTGAAGATGCATCGCGGCATGGCCGACATGATGAAGGCGATGGGCGGCAAGGGCAAAGGCGGCGGCCTGATGCGCGGCATGATGGGCGGGCTTGCTTCCAAGATGGGGCTCGGTGGCATGATGCCGGGCGGCCCCGGCGGCATGATGGGCGGCGGCATGCCGGACCTCTCCAAGATGGATCCCAAGCAGCTCGAAGCCTTGCAGAAGCAGGCACAGGCGGCCGGGCTCGGCGGCATGAAGGGCCTTCCCGGCGGCTTTCCCGGTGGCGGTGGTCTGCCTGGGCTGCCCGGCGGCATGAAGCTTCCTGGTTTGCCGGGATCTGGCGGCGGCCTACCCGGCCTCGGCAAGAAGAAATGAGGGCGCCATGAACGAAGAAAAGGACATGGCCGACGCGCGTGCGGCGCTAGTCAATTATCGCGCCTCGATCGACAACATCGACGCGGCGCTGATCCACATGCTGGCCGAGCGCTTCCGCTGCACCAAAGCGGTCGGCGTGCTGAAGGCGGAACATGGGCTGCCGCCGGCCGATCCGGCACGCGAGCAGGAGCAGATCGCCCGCCTTCGCCAACTGGCGAAGGACGCCCATCTCGACCCGGATTTCGCGGAGAAATTCCTGAACTTCGTCGTCCGCGAAGTGATCCGCCATCACGAGCAGATCGCCGCTTCCAACGGCGTGACGAAAACCGGCTGAGGACCAGCCACCAACCGATCAACCAAATCAGAGCTTTTTAGGAGAAAAGAAATGCCACTGAAAATCCGACTGGCCCGTGCGGGCTCGAAGAAGCGTCCCTATTACCACGTCGTCGTCGCCGATGCCCGTTCGCCGCGCGACGGCCGTTTCATCGAGTCGCTCGGCTCGTGGAACCCGCTGCTGCCCAAGGACGGCGAACGCGTCAAGGTCGACGCCGAGCGCGTCAAGCATTGGCTGTCGCACGGCGCCCAGCCGACCGACCGTGTGCTGCGCTTCCTCGACGAAGCCGGCATCGCCAAGCGCGAAGCCCGCTCCAACCCGAAGAAGGCCGAGCCCGGCAAAAAGACGCAGGAGCGCGCAGCACTGCTGAAGAAGGCGCAGGAAGATGCCGCCGCCGCTGTTGCCGCCGCAACCGCCGCCCCGGCCGAGGCGGAAGCCGCCAGCGCCGAATAATTCATCCATCCCCAGTCGCAGAACGGCGGGCCTCTGCCCGCCGTTTTGCTGTTGCCAGTTCATCCGTATGACGCGGCCCGATCAATATCCTTGTGGGCAGCTCGCAATGTACACACGACCGTCGCGGCCGCGATAACGGCACTGGCCGCTTTCGCTGGCACGGCCGATCAGCGCACCGGCCAAAGCGCCGGCCGCGCCGCCGATCACCGCGCCTTGGGTCGGGTTGCCGGCCACTGCGGCGCCGACCGCCGCACCGCCCAGGCCGCCAACTGCCGCGCCTTGCTCAGTACGGGAGCAGGCACCGAGCGGTACCAGCAGGGCCAGCAAGATCATCACCTTTTTCATTGTCGTTCCTCTCCAACAGGGTACCGTCCTCGCCGCTGCACCCCTAACTCGCAACCTGGCGATTTGATCCAATGAAGAAGGTCGGCGGCAGACCAAGCGGGTCTCTTGTGATCAAGTGGCCCGCAAAATCATCGCCGCAAAACGCGGGTTCTCGGCAGGGTGATCCGCACAATATCCGGGAGGCATGGCATGGCCGGCGAAACCGATTTGAAGACGCTGCTGGCCGAAATGCAACCGGAGCTGACAGCCGGTGTCTATGTCTTTGCCAGCTTGCCGCCCGGTGCGCCTATTCCCGGCGAGCTTCATCCGCTGATGCTGTTTTACGAGCACGAGGGCGTGACGCTGATCGTGCCTGAGGACGAGGCCAAAGCCGCCGGCCTGCAACCAACATTCCGCTGCCGGATGCTGACGCTGAACGTCCATTCGTCGCTGGAAGCGGTCGGCTTCCTCGCCGCCATCACCGCGCGGCTGGCTACCGCCGGCATGGGCGTCAATCCGGTCTCGGCCTTCTACCACGACCATTTGTTCGTGCCCGCCGACCGGGCGGAGGAGGCGGTGGCGATGTTGGAGAAGCTGGCGGAGGAGAGCCCGCTGTGACGCCGGCACCTGCTGTTTACTTCAGATGCCGGTGCCGCCCGTCATCCCCCTGCCGGGACCTTCTCCTCATGAGCGGGGAGAAGGGAGCATCGGCCGAAGGCCGAGCCCGCGACTGCGGGCCGCCGGCTTTCCGGCGCTCCCGCGAAGGGCCGGCCGCGAAGCGGCGGTGCGGCCCGTGAGCGAAACTAAACCGGCCGAAGGCCGAGCCCGTGAGCGAAAACTATGCCGCCTTCTTCTTCGGCTGGATCAGCCCGCGCTCGACCAGCAGCTCCGCGATCTGCACCGCATTGAGCGCCGCGCCCTTGCGCAGATTGTCGGAGACGATCCACATCGACAATCCGTTGTCGATGGTCGAATCCTCACGGATGCGCGAGATGAAGGTGGCGTCCTCGCCGGCCGAGTCCAGCGGCGTGATGTAGCCGCCGTCCTCGCGCTTGTCGATCACCTGGCAGCCCGGCGCCTCGCGCAGGATCTCGCGCGCTTCATCGGCGGTGATCGGCTTTTCGAACTCGATATTGACCGCTTCCGAATGGCCGATGAACACCGGCACCCGCACGCAGGTCGCCGTCAGCTTGATCTTGGGGTCGAGCATCTTCTTGGTCTCGGCCACCATCTTCCACTCTTCCTTGGTGAAGCCGTCGTCGAGGAAGACGTCGATGTGCGGGATGACGTTGAAGGCGATACGCTTGGTGAATTTCTTGACGTCGACCTGGTCGGCGACGAACACGGCCCGCGTCTGCGTGAACAATTCGTCCATGCCTTCCTTGCCGGCGCCGGAGACCGACTGGTAGGTGGCGACGACGACGCGCTTGATGGTGGCGAAGTCGTGCAACGGCTTCAGTGCCACAACCAGCTGCGCCGTCGAGCAGTTCGGGTTGGCAATGATGTTCTTGCGTGTGAACAGCGAAATCGCGTCCGGGTTCACTTCCGGAACGATCAGCGGCACGTCCTGGTCGTAGCGGAAGGCCGACGAATTGTCGATGACGACGCAGCCCTGCTTGCCGATCTTCGGCGACCATTCCTTGGAGACGTTGCCGCCGGCCGACATGATGCAGATGTCGGTGTCGGAAAAATCATACTGGTCGAGCGTCCGGACCTTCAGCGTGCGGTCGCCGAACGACACTTCCGTGCCCTGGCTGCGCCGCGAGGCCAGCGCCACCACCTCGCTCACCGGAAAGCCGCGCTCTTCCAGTATGTTGAGCATTTCCCGGCCCACATTGCCCGTGGCACCGACGATCGCAACCTTGAAACTCATCGAAAATCTCCTGTCCCTCTCCGCTCGGTTTCTGGAGAAACCCGCGGCCGATGCGGGTTTCAACCCCCGGGCCGGACCCGGGAGAGGGTGGTTAGGCCAAGGGAATCAGACCGTTTTGGTGGTCGTTTTACCGGTTTTTTTGACCAAGAACGTGGTTTTGCTGGAACGGAAAGACGCGCTAAGGCGTCCAGCCCAATGGTTCGCATTGGGGCCGGGGATATCGAAGGCAAGGAGCGCCATCAAAAGGCCGCGCATCGAAAAACCATTCCCGTTCGGTGCCGGCTTTTACGCAGTTTGCGTCAAGAGTCAATCGCAACCAGGCGGACCACTGCCCTGTACAATGGCCACGGCACGAAGTACGAACGGGCATCGTCTGGCTCGTGGCGCCCGTGCGTGGCGCATGCCGACATTTGACCCGTCGCCGGGTATTGAGAATCCGAATTCCGAAAGAGTGAGATGTCCAACTTCGAAGCTATTGTTCCCGCGCTGGCAAAGGCGCTGGAAAAACGCGGCTATGTCGAGCTGACACCGGTGCAAAAGGCCGTTCTCGAACTTGACCAGGCCGATGCGCTGGTTTCAGCCCAGACCGGCTCCGGCAAGACCGTCGCTTTCGGCCTGGCTTTGGCGCCGACGCTTCTCGATGGTGCCGAGCGCTTTTCCGACGCCGCGGCGCCCCTGGCGCTGGCCGTCGCACCGACGCGGGAGCTGGCGCTGCAGGTGACGCGCGAGCTGGAATGGCTCTACGAGCTGACCGGGGCCACGGTGGCGTCCTGCGTCGGCGGCATGGACATGCGCACCGAACGGCGCACGCTGGAGCGCGGCGCCCATATCGTCGTCGGCACGCCCGGCCGCCTGCGCGACCACATCACCCGCAATTCGCTCGACATGTCGGCGCTCAAGGCAGTTGTGCTCGACGAGGCCGATGAGATGCTCGATCTCGGCTTTCGCGAGGACCTCGAATTCATCCTCGACGCCGCCCCTGCCGAGCGCCGCACGCTGATGTTTTCCGCCACAGTGCCACGCTCTATCGCCACCCTCGCAAAGGGCTACCAGCGCGACGCCGTGCGCATCTCGGCTTCCGGCGAGGAGAAGCAGCATCTCGACATCGAGTACCGGGCGCTGAGCGTTGCCCAGGCCGACCGGGAGAACGCCATCATCAACGTGCTGCGCTTTTACGAGGCAAAGAACGCGCTTGTGTTCTGCAACACCCGTGCTGCCGTCAATCACCTGACGGCGCGCTTCAACAACCGCAACTTTTCCGTGGTGGCGCTTTCGGGCGAGCTGAGCCAGAACGAGCGCAGCCATGCGCTGCAAGCGATGCGCGACGGCCGCGCCAAGGTCTGCATCGCCACCGACGTCGCAGCGCGCGGTATCGACCTGCCCAATCTCGAGCTGGTGATCCACGCCGACCTGCCGACCAACCCGGAGACGCTCCTGCACCGAAGCGGGCGAACGGGACGGGCGGGGCGCAAGGGCGTCAGCGCGCTGATCGTGCCCAATAATGCCCGCAAGCGCACCGAGCGGCTGCTGCAAAGTGCCGGCCTTGCGGCGACTTGGGCGAGCCCGCCCTCGGCCGACGACGTGATACGGCGCGATGACGAGCGCATTCTCGCGGATCCGGCCTTCGGCGAGCCCATGAAGGAGGACGAGCGCGGCTTCGTCCAGGCGCTTCTCGATCAGCACGGGCCAGAACAGGTCGCCGCCGCTTTCGTACGGATGTGCCGCTCCAGCCGCTCGGCGCCGGAGGATCTTCTCGACGTGGCGCCATTCACGCCATCGGGCGAAAAATTTGCGCGCCGGGACGAGGCACCGAGCCGCCGCGACGATTTCGGCGACAGCGTCTGGTTCTCGCTGTCGGTCGGACGCCGGCAAAATGCCGAGCCGCGCTGGCTGATCCCGATGCTGTGCCGGACGGGCGGCATCTCCAAGCGCGAGATCGGCGCCATCAAGATGCAGCCGGAAGAAACCTTCGTGCAGATCGCGGCGGACTGGGCCGAGCGTTTCCTCGCGGCGATCGGTCCCGACCGCAAGCTGCAGGGCAACATTGCGGTCAAGCGGCTGGACGGCATGCCGGATTTGTCGCGGGCCGGCTATCAGGAGCCACGGCCCGACAAGAAGCCGCACCGCGGCAAGCGGACATTCGATCAAAACGCGCCCAAATTCGAGAAGCGCGCACCGGCCGACCAGCGCCCGGCATTCGAGGCAAAGCCTTGGGCCGGAAAACCGGCCAAGGCGAAGTTCGAAGGCGGACCGGCGAAACACAAGAAATCGAAGAAACGGCCGGGGTAAATGGCCGGCATCCTCCATTTCGCGCACGCCCCTTGCGGTCTGCCGGAACTTTGCACAGTCTGGGGCAGGGCGATGGGGTGGGCAGGACATGCGCGGCGAAGTTCTTCACTATGACGAGGACCAGGCCTTCGGTTTCATTACCGGAGCCGACGGCAACCGCTACAGCTTCGCGCGAGAGGACTTGCGCCGCGAAGCATCGGTTGCCGAAGGCACGCCCGTCGAATTCGAGCCGGCTGGCGGACGGGCACGCGATGTTTTTTCGATCCGCGCCCAACCTGCCAGTGCACCCACCGACGCCCCCGCTGCAACCGCCGCCCCAACTCAGGCCGGCAATGCGCCCGCGGCACGTCAGCCGCAACATTTCGGCCGCTCCGCTGACAACAGTCCCGCCGGATCCACCGGCCTGTGGAGCTATTTCTGGCTGGGCCTGACGGAGAATTATTTCAACTTCGCCGGCCGTGCCCGCCGCAAGGAATATTGGGGCTATTGCTTGTTCTGGACGATCGCGCTGATCGTGGCGATAGGACTCGGCGTCTTCACCGACGACGCCATGGGCAATCTCGACAACAGTGAATTGCCGGCAGTGACGGTCGGCCTCTTTGGCCTCTTCCTGCTGGCAACAGCCCTGCCGTGGTTCGGCCTCAACGTGCGTCGCCTGCACGATATCGGCCTGACCGGCTGGCTCTTCCTGCTTTTCCTGATCCCGACCTTCGGCACCGTGATCATCCTGATCTTTGCGCTGATCCCGACCCAGCCGCGCGAAAACCAGTGGGGTCCGGTGCCGGCGGGTGTCCAAATTTAACCGCGGGAGTGCCGCCGCATCCTCAGTCGTCGCCCAGCGGACGTCGACCGCCACAGGCTCAGCCCAGGAATTTGGCGATGATCGCGTCGCCCATCTCGGTGGTGCCGACCTCGGTCATCCCCTCGGACAAAATATCCCGGGTGCGCAAGCCCTGGTCGAGCACGGCGGCGATCGCGCCTTCTAGGCGGTCGGCTTCGGCCACCATGCCGAAGGAATAGCGCATGCACATGGCGAAGGAGGCGATCATGGCGATCGGGTTGGCGATGCCCTTGCCTGATATATCAGGCGCCGAGCCGTGCACCGGCTCATAGAGCGCCTTGCGCTTTTTCGTCTTGGCATCGGGGGCGCCGAGCGAGGCCGACGGCAGCATGCCGATCGAGCCGGTCAGCATGGCGGCGATGTCGGACAGCATGTCGCCGAACAGATTGTCGGTGACGATGACGTCGAACTGCTTCGGCCAGCGCACCAGCTGCATGCCGCCGGCATCGGCCAGCATGTGGTCGAGCTTGACGTCGGCATAGCGCGCCTTGTGGGTCTGCGTGACGACTTCGTTCCACAAAACGCCGGATTTCATCACATTGCGCTTTTCCATTGAGGTCACATGGTTGCGGCGTGTCCGCGCCAGCTCGAAGGCAACGCCCGAAATGCGCTCGATCTCGAACGTGTCGTAGATCTGCGTGTCGATGCCGCGCTTCTGGCCGTTGCCGAGATCGATGATCTGCTTCGGCTCGCCGAAATAGACGCCACCGGTGAGCTCGCGCACGATCAAAATGTCGAGACCCTCGACGACTTCCTGTTTGAGCGAGGAGGACGCCGCCAGCGCCGGATAACAGATGGCGGGTCTTAGATTGGCAAACAGCTCCATGTCCTTGCGCAGGCGCAAAAGACCTGCCTCCGGGCGCACCTCGTAAGGCACCGCATCCCATTTCGGCCCGCCGACGGCGCCGAACAGCACCGCGTCCGCGGCCATCGCCTTGGCCATGTCGGTATCGGAAATCGCCGCGCCATGCGCGTCATAGGCGCAGCCGCCGACAAGGCCCTCATCGGTGACGAAATCGCTGCCGAGCTTGTCGTTCATGGCGGAAATCAGCTTCTTCACCTCGGCCATCGCCTCGGGGCCGATGCCGTCGCCGGCAAGCAGGAGAAGATTTTTCGAAGCCATAAGAACCGTCCTGATTGTGTCGTGAGCCGCGGCCTTGCTAAACGCCAAGCGGCCGGCGCGCAAGCCTGCGGTTCAGAGCATCGGACCCAAAGTGGAAACCGGTTTTGGGAAAATCCCATGCTCAAGACAAAAACGCCTATAGATGCGAAAGGATGTTGACCAGCCTGCCGAACGGGTCGCGCACGAAGAAGCGCCGCACGCCCCAGGGCTCGTCCGCCGGACCGTATTCGACGGCGAAGCCGGCCTTCCTCATGCTTTCAAGTGCAGCGTCGACATCGTCGACCTCGATCGACAGGTCAGGCACCGGCGTGCCGGAGCCGCCCTCGACGGCAAAGCTGACCTGGACGTTCATTTTTTCTTGCGAGCCGTAGGTCGTGATCCAGCCGTGGTCCATGAGCACGTCGAGACCAAGCACATCCTGATAGAAGCGTTTTCCCGCTGCGATGTCAGGCGTTTCGATGTTGGCAACAATACGCCGGACTTTCATGACCGCGCTCCAACCGTACGCCGCAGCGCCGTCACCTCGATCTCGATCTTCATCTCCGGCTTGTTGAGCTGACACACGATCATCGTCGCCGCCGGCCTGATCTCGCCGAAGATCTCGCCGAGGATCGGGAACACCACATCGACGAAAGCCGCATCGGTGATGTAGTAATGCGCCCGCACCACGTCGGCCATCTCGAAGCCGCCATCCCCGAGCGCCTTGGCGATCGTCGCCAGGCAATTGCGCGTCTGCGCCTCGACCGTCTCCGGCATCGACATGATCGCATAGTCGTAGCCGGTCGTTCCGGACACGAAACACCAGTCGCCCTGCACCACCGCGCGCGAATAGCCGGCGGTCTTCTCGAAGGGCGAGCCGGTGGAGATCAGTTTTCGCATGGCTTCCTCACGATCGTAGCGGCTATCTTGCAGGGAATGAGCCGATCAGGCCATGGGCCAGACGCTGTGGATGGGCTGTGCAACCATTGATGATGGCGGGACAGCACCTGCCGGGGCAGAGGGGGGTGGGAAGAAACTCGGCGGTGCAGAATTCTGGTCCGCCGCCTTCCTGGCGAAGGCCAGGGTATGGGTCATCGTCCATGGTGACGAAGACGTGGTGGCAATCGCCGCGCCAAGCGCCTAATTCGCCGAACGCAGTTCCTTGTCCAGCGCTTCCTTGATCTCCGCCGGCCAGGTACTCACCGCCGGCCAGGCGTCCGGCTCTGGCTTGTCGCCGCGCCGGGCGAAATAGAGCTTGTGCTTGGCCGGGTCGACGGCCATGAAGCCGTCATTGCCGCCGCAATCGTGCGGCACGCAGCCACTGGCGAAAAAGGCGCCCGACGCGGTTTTCTCCGTGCCGCCGCCGACCAGCAGGCTGGTTGCCATGTCGGGCATATCCTTGCCGAGCAGCGTCTCGGCCAGCCTGTAGACCGCTTCGTTATGGAAGGCGTCGACGATGTTGTCGTATTTCGATGGATCGATGTCTTTCCAGTCGGTGCCCGGCTCCGGCATGTAGGTGAGATTGCCGGAATTCGTCAGCCCGTCCGTCGGCGACCATCGCAGCGCCGGCTTGGAATCGCCGGGCAAAAGATAGGGTACGAAATAGATGGCGCTGTCGGACACCGCGGCCGGCGGCGCACCGCATTCGTCTTGCTCGACCGTGGTGCTCTGGATGGTACCGCCTTCCGGTTTCCAGACGATCACCTTGGCGGGGCCGCACTGGTTGCCGCCGTCGCCGACATCGACCAGCGCCACGTTGACCCCGCCGACCTTGACGACCTTATCGAAGAACACGTCGTAATTGCTGGCCAGCGGCTTGCCGTCATAGGCCAGCGCCTTCTCGCCATACTCCTCCTGCTGGGTGATGGTCAGCTGCCCACCCTCGAACGGGATCGGTCCTTGGCTGTCATCGTCGGTTAGGGCCGCATTGCTCGACGCGCCCTGGTCGGCGGCCCCGCCGGACGCACCGTCAGCCGGCACGAGCACCATGTCGGTCTGTGCATGCGCGCCAGCCACCGGCATCAGAATCCACGCCAGCGCGCAGGCGCCGGCAACAAGCGAACGTGTCATGACTGTCCTCCGCCACCAAGCCGGCCTGCAGCGGCTGGGCTATCCCGTTCAGATCGTACCGCTCAGGCCCAGGGCCGCAGCTCGGCATTCCTCTTCTCGAACGAGGCGATGGCGCCGGCCTTCTCCATGGTCAGGCCGATATCGTCGAGCCCGTTGAGCAGGCAGTGGCGCTTGAACTCATCGAGGTCGAACTTGACTACGCCGCCGTCCGGCCCGCGGATTTCCTTGGCCTCGAGATCGATCGACAGCGTCGCGTTGGAGCCGCGCGAGGCATCGTCCATCAGCTTCTCCAGGTCTTCCGGGCTGACGGTGATCGGCAGGATGCCGTTCTTGAAGCAGTTGTTGTAGAAAATGTCGGCGAACGAGGTCGAGATGACGCAGCGTATGCCGAAATCGAGCAGCGCCCACGGCGCATGCTCGCGGCTCGAGCCGCAGCCGAAATTGTCGCCGGCGACCAGGATCTGCGCCTTGCGGTAGGCCGGCTTGTTGAGCACGAAGTCCGGGTTTTCCGAACCGTCGTCCTTGTAGCGCATTTCGGCGAACAGCCCGCTGCCGAGCCCGGTGCGCTTGATCGTCTTGAGATAATCCTTGGGAATGATCATGTCGGTGTCGACATTGACGATCGGCATCGGCGCGGCGACGCCAGTGAGCTTGGTGAATTTTTCCATGGTCCTTGCCCGTCTTCTTCTCGTTGCGGGGAATTTGCTTGCGCCCGGTTTACACAAAGCCGCGGGCAAATAAAAGGCGGCTGTTTTTGGACCTTCGTCGTCCATCGAAACACAAGATCGGCACAAAACAGCTTCAAAACCACCGGCCCATGGTGCACTTTTGTCGGCATGACAACACGATCCAAGGTCCTCTACGCCAGCGAACCGGGCCTCGGCACAGCCGAGTTCCGCCGCGTTCTGGTGGAATCCGGCCTCGGCGCGAACCGCCCCGTCGATGACGAATCCCGTTTGAGGGCGATGCTTGCCCGTGCCGGTCTGGTGTTGACCGCGCGCCTCGATGCGCCTGGCAAGCCACTGGTTGGTGTCGCTCGCGGCGTCACCGACTTTTCCTGGGTCTGCTATATCTCCGAGCTCGCTGTTTCCGTATCGGCGCAAGGGCTGGGCATCGGCAAGGGCCTGATGGATGAGGCACGCCGGCAACTCGGGCCTTCCGTTGCCATAAGCCTGATTTCCATGCCCGACGCCGTCGGCTTTTATGAACGCATCGGCATGACGCGCATGCCGGACGCATTCTGGTTCGGCCGTGAGCGCTGACGGCTGCCGGCAGGCCAGAGGGGGTGGGCGGGAACTCGACAGAACGGCTTATTTCTGAGCGGCTTGCCCGCTTCAAATCACGTTCAACTCCCGAAACGCCCGTCCTTCGGCGACCCGGCTATACCCAAACGCCGAGCAATCCACCGTGCGATAGCCGCCATGCACCAGAAGCTCGGCCAGCGCCTTGCCGACCGCCGGCGCCTGCTGCAGGCCGTGACCGGAAAAACCGTTGGCGAAGAGGAAATTCCCGACCTCGGGATGCGGGCCGATCACCGCGTTCTGGTCGAGCGTGTTGTAGTCGTAATGGCCGACCCAGGCCCGCGTCGGCTTGATCGCCTCGAAGGCCGGAATGCGGGTCGCCAGCACCGGCCAGATCACCTCCTCGAACAGCGGCCAGTCGGGCTCGAAATCGCCGGGGTCGGCTGGTCCTTCGCCCTCTTCCGGCTCGGCGCCGCCGGTGATGTAGACCGAGCCTTCCGGCCGGACATAGATGCCGCTCGGGTCGACCAGCAGCGGCATGTCGTCATATTTCTCGCGCGCCTCGAAGACGAAGACGTTGCGCTTGCGCGGCTCCACCGGCAGTGTCAGCCCGGCCATTGCGGCCACCTTGCCGGCATTCGGCCCGGCGGCGTTGACGACGGTGCCGGCCTCGAGCCGTTCGCCATTGTCGAGAGTCACACCGGTGATGCGCTCGCCTCGCCGCTCAATACCGGTCACCGACGCTGTGATGAAGTCGATGTTCTTCGTCCGTAGCGCCTTGCGGAACAGCATCAGCATCGCGTGCGCGTCGAACCAGCCTTCGCCGCTGCGGCCGTAGGCCCCGGCAGTGATGCCCTCGGCCGACAGCCAGGGAAACCGGCGGACGAGCGCCTCCGCATCCTCGAGCACGATGTCCGCGCCCTCGGCCATCTGCGCCTCGTGGTTGGCCCGCAGAATCGGCAGCCCGTTTTCGCCGGCAAGGATGAGATAACCACCTTCGCGAAAGCCGATATCGGCGTCCGCGCCAAACTCTTCCCTGAGTCGCCGGAACAGTTTCAGTGTGAACTGCGACAGCCGGATGTTTTCCGGGATCGAAAACTGCTGGCGGATGGAGGCACAGGACAGCGTGGTCGCCGCATGGGAAAATTGCGGGTCGCGCTCGATAAGCACAATCGAGCCCGAAAACCCTTCCTCGCGCAGGTAATAGGCGATCGAGGAGCCGACGATGGCTCCGCCGATGATGACGATGTCGTAGCGCACTTTTTTCGCCCTTCCGGTCTGAATCGCCGAGTCACGTCGGCAGGATGATCTCGAAGCGCGTGCCGCTCGCCGAGTCAACCAGCCGGATCGTGCCATCATGCGCTTTCAGGAGGGCCAGCACGATGCCGAGGCCCATGCCGGTGCCGCCGGAATCGCGCCGCGTGGTGAAGAACGGCTCGAAGATGCGCGCCCGGTTGCTGGGCGAAATGCCGGCGCCGTCGTCGTCCACCAGAATGGCGGCCTTGCCGTCCGCGCTTGCTGCCGTGACCGAAACCAGCGTCGCGCCGTGCCGCGCCGAATTGTCGATGAGATTGGCCAGCACGATCGCGGCGTTTTCGGCCGACATGCGCAGACCGATCTCGGCGCCCGCCTCGAGGCGCACCGCCAGCCTGTCGTCGGCCGGGAGAAGCGCCAGCGCAGCAGTGAGCGACGTGCTTTCGCCGCTGGGCTCGAGATTTTCGGCGCGCGCCAGGTCGAGCAAGCGGCGAACCAGGAGGTTAAGCCGGCCGGCATCGGTGACGATGTTGTTGGAAAAGCGCCGCCGCTCGGCCTCGTCCATCGCGCCGCCCGAATCGCGCAGCAGTTCGGCGGCTCCCTGGATCGCCGTCAGCGGCGATTTGAGTTCGTGGGAGACGTGGGTGGCGAAGGTCTGGATGCCGTCGGAGCGTGCGTGCAGCTTTTCGGCCATGTCTAGGAAGGCGGCGGAGAGCGCAGCCATCTCGCGCGTGCCGTGGTGATCGAGCGGCCTGATCGCCTCACGGTCGCCGGCGGCGATGCGCTTCGTGCGCTCGATCAGCGCATAGATCGGCCGGCTGACGGTGCGCAGGAAAACAAGCCCGATGAGCAGCGTGCCGCCAAGGATGGCGATTGCCGCCAGCGCCACCTTGCCGCGCTCGCCATAGAGATGCTTGACGATGTTGTTCGGCGTCCGCGACAGATAGACCACGCCGGCGACCTTGCCGGAGACCGCAACCGGTATGGCGACGAAGACGCGAACCTTGGTGCCGCGGCTGACCGAATAGAGCGGCGGCGACGGCTGGTCGGGAACCCGCAGCCTGAGCGCGCTGGCATAACGGCCGGCAAGCGCTGCGCGAATCTCGTCGACAGCGGCGAGCGACAGGCCGGCCTCCTCACGGCCGGCAATGACCACGCCTCCGGGGTCGAGCAGCCTAAACCCGGCCAGCGTGGTTTTCTGCGTCTCGGCAAGAATGCCCGAAAGGCGTGCGCCGATCGCTGCGAAGGCAGGATCGACGCTGGCCGCAGTGGCCGCGGGCCGGGTCGGCAGGATCCTGTCGGACGCAAGGTCGAGGCGCGGTTCGATCGGCTGGTAGGGAGAAGCCCGATCGCTGGCACCGGGTGAAGGCATGGGTGCGCCGAGCTTTTCCGGGGCAAGACCGGCGTCACGGACCTGTTGCGCATAGATCGCGGCAAGGGCTGCACCTTGCGCGATCAGCTCGGCCTCGGTCTGGCGGATCAGCTGGTTCTCGTAGAGCCGGAAGAAAAACAGGCCGGCCAGCGGCAGCGCCATCACCATGATCAGGATGGCGATGACGACCGTGGCAAGGTGAGGCCGCCATTTCTGCGGGATCACCCCCCGCATCGGCCGAGCCGGAAGCCGACGCCATGCACGGTCTCGATCGCATCGACGCAGCCGACCGCCACCAGCTTGGCGCGGATATTGCGGATATGGCTGTCGACGGTGCGGTCGGCGACGTGGATGTTGGCGGCATAGGCATTGGCCATCACCATGTCGCGGCCGAGCACATGCGCCGGCCGCGCCAAAAACCCTTTCAGGATCGCGAATTCGATGCCTGTCAGCACCAGCGGCTTGCCGTCGAAGCTGGCTGAATGGCTTGCCGGCACCAAGGCCAGTCTGCCATGCGAGAATTGCCGATCGTCGGCTGGTTCGGGCGCAGGCCGGGCGCGGCGCAGGATGACGTTGACGCGGGCGACCAGCTCGCGCGGGCTGAACGGCTTGGTGACATAGTCGTCGCCGCCCATTTCCAGCCCGAGGATGCGGTCGATCTCTTCATCCCGCGCGGACAGGAACAGCACCGGCACGTCGGATGTGTGGCGAAGCCGCCGGCACACTTCCAGCCCGTCCATTTCCGGCATGCCGATGTCGAGCACGACGAGATCGGGCGCGCGGCATTCGATCGCTCGCAGGGCAGCGCCGCCGTCCGGCACCGCCACCGTTTTCATGCCGGCCTTTTCAAGCGCGAAGCAGATGATTTCGCGGATATGCGGATCGTCGTCGGCGACAAGGATGTTATGCGGCATCAAATCAGCTGCCCGGCATGAAGGGTTCGGACATCGGAGGAACCACGAACGGGCCACGCCTGTCGAGGGTGCGGTTGAGCCGCCAGTCACGAAAGCTCCAGGCGCGCCAGTTTTCCTGGCCGGCGCGGAAGCGTGCTTCGTCCTGTGCATACCAGCCGGCGAGTTCGCGAGTGCACGGATCACCGGCGGAAACCGTCCTGCTCTGGTGCTGGACGAAGCGATCGAGCGCCGGCAAGGCGCCGGAGCCGAGCGAGCGCAGATACCAGACGTCGAGCTGGGTGCCCTGGCCGGTCATTTCGAAGGAATGCTCGACATTGTAATTGGCGATCAGTGCTGCAAAGTTGATGAACGAGCAGGCATAGAGCGTCGCCGATAGCGTCAGAAGATTGGCGGAAAGCAGCCATTCGTTGGATTTTCCGAGTGCTATGCGGGCGATGATCAGAACAAGGCCCGCCGCCACCAGCCCCATCCAGACGAAGGCGGCGACACGCCAATAGGTCAGCGCATAGATGCCGATATAGAGATCGAGCCGCAGGATCGACGAGATGACGAGAACGATGTTCTGCGCCACCCAGACATAGACCAGCCGGCGGATGAGCGGATCGCCGGAGGTCGCACTTCCCGGCCGCAGCGCCGCCAGCACGAAGCCGGCGGCCAACAGCGCCGTGACGATCAGCGGGTAGGCGCCGCGATGCGCGTAGGCGGCATAGGTCAGCCCGTCGGGAAGCGCGATGCCGCCCCACAGATAGGTGGCGTCGAGTACGCTCTGCACGGCGAACAGGATGTTGAAGACGACGAGCGCGCGAAGGATGGCGGCTTTGCCGAAGATGATGTCTTCGATGGCTGTGGTGGTCCTGGTGGTTGGCGTCAGCGATGCGCCGGCAGGCAGTGCCATGCGGGGAATACGCCGGAGAAAGCGCGGCAGGCGCGGCCGCAGAAAAGCCCAGACGCCGACGAGCACGAACAGCCAGAAGGCGAGACGCGGCAACTGGATGAGGTTGAGCAGGGCGAAGAGATCAATCAGCGAGAACCAATATTCGATGATCGGATTGGCGGCGCCGAACAGCGCGAGAAACACTGCGCCGAGCGTCAGCGGCATGACCCAGACGGCGATCGTCGCGAAACGGATGCGGCCTTTGCCGAGCCGCTGTGCCGCTTTGCGCCAGCAGAAGAAATCCTGGACGAACCGAAAGGGCGTTGCGAGCAGGAAAAACGCGAGTTGGCCGGCAATGCGGGCAAGCCCATGCCGCAATCGCCCTCCCAGCGAAAGCGCGAAGTCGGCTAGCGCCGCCAGCGCGATGGAAACGGACAAAGCACTGACATTTTCTACGAGCGGCAGCAGGGCCACAAGCAGGACAACGGGCTTGAACCAGAACCTGCCATCGCTGAAGACCCCGAGAGGATGGACAGCCATGCTCGCTGCGGCAATCGCAACGCCGAACAGGAAAAGCGTGATGCCGGCCGGTTGGCCATAGAGGGAAAAATCGGCCAGTGCGACGAGCAGGACGGCAACGCCGAAGCGGCTGCAATAGCTCGGCGCTGCCGTGAGGAACGCTGTCATGATCGGGCCTTCTCGGCGACTTTGATGCAGCCGGAATATCTGGGCAGGGCTTTGCGGACGAAGGGGAGGAGGCTTGCCGAAGCCGAGGGCGGATCGACGAGCCACCAGCCCTCGCTGCGAAGCCGGTATGGCAGGGACCAACGAAGTTTCTCGCGCTCTTGCATGCCGCTTTTTGCCAGGTCGACATGTGTCCGGCGGGGCGGAGACGAGGAGATTTTCCGAAATTGCGTGCAGTTTTTATGCACGGCTTGCCTCGGCCGGCTGCAGGCGGCATAGATCGGAGATGACCACCGAAAGCTACCGCCCGCGCCGCTCGGTGCTTTACGTCCCGGCCTCGAACGACAAGGCGTTGGCCAAGATCCCGTCGCTGGCCTGCGATGCCGTCGTCATCGATCTCGAGGACGCCGTCGCCTCGGCCGATAAACTTTCCGCGCGAGAAAAACTCGCGGCGATTTTCGCCGGCCGTTCCAGCCGGCGTTGCGAGATGGTCGTGCGCATGAATGCGCTGTCGAGCGAATGGGGCGCCGACGATCTGTTGGCCGCGGCAAAATGCCAGCCCGACGCCATCTTGCTGCCCAAGGTCGACACGCCACGCGACATCCTCGAGGCCGGCGACGTGCTCGACGACAATTTTGCGCCGGAAGAGGTCAAGCTATGGGCGATGATCGAGACGCCCAAGGCGCTGCTCAACATCGGGCCGATCGCCGAGCTCGGCCGCGATCCGGCCTCCCGTTTGGTCTGTTTCGTTGCCGGAACGAATGACCTGGTCAAGGACACCGGCATACTCGCCACGCCCGACCGGCGCTATCTCGTGCCGTGGCTGATGCAGATGGTGCTGGCGGCGCGCGCCGGCGGCCTCGACCTGCTCGACGGTGTCTTCAATGATTTTCGCGAAATGGACGGGTTTGCGCGCGAGTGCACGGAAGCGGCCGCCATGGGCTTCGACGGCAAATCGCTGATCCATCCGGCCCAGATCGAGGCCGCGAACCGCGCCTTTGCGCCGTCGCCTGAAGCGATGGCCGAGGCGCGCGCGGTCAAGGAAGCCTTCGCGCTCGCCGAAAATACCGGCAAGGCGGTGATTGCGCTGAACGGAAAAATGGTCGAACGGCTGCATTTGGCGCAGGCCGAAAAACTGCTGGCGAAGGCCGCCGCTGTTCGCGCATGATATCGCAACCGACGACGGGAATTGAAGAATGAAACTCTACCGCTTTTTGTCCGGTCCGGACGATGCCAGCTTCTGCCACAAGGTGACGGCGGCGCTGAACAAGGGCTGGCACCTGTTCGGCTCGCCGACCTATGCCTATGACAAGGAAGCCAAGACCATGCGCTGCGGCCAGGCCGTCGTGAAGGACATCGAGGGCCAGGAATACGGCCCCGACACCAAGCTCAGCGACTGGTAGGGTTCGGCTCTATCCTGTGGGCGCTATGGCCCACTGCCCTAGCTTCAGGTTGAGTTTGCCCATCGCCCGTTCCAGGCCGTTGGCGCCGCCCCTCACCTGCCTACCGGCATCCTCTCCCCGTATAGTGACGGGGAGAGGGGTGCTCTCATCGGCGATTTCGCCAATCACCAACGTTGTAGAACAGCGCCGAGGCTGCGGCCAGCTTCTTTCTCCCCGTCACTATACGGGGAGAAATGCCCGGCAGGGCAATGAGGGGCGGCGTCAACATCGACAATTGATCGTCTCTAACGGACCGGCCGGTCGAATTGGCCGATCGTCATGCCCATTTGATGCCCCCTATTCAGCCGCTTCCTCGATCTTCTCCATATCGTCGTCCGACAGGCCGAAATGGTGGCCGATCTCGTGGATCAGCACATGGGTGACGATGTCGCCCAGCGTTTCCTCGTTCTCGGCCCAGTAGTCGAGGATAGCGCGACGGTAGAGCGTGATGCGGTTCGGCCCCTCGCCGGTCTGCGGATTCCAGCGCTCGGCGATGCCGCGCCCCTCGAACAGGCCGAGCAGGTCGAACGGCGTTTCCAGCGACAGGTCGTCCATGATCTCGTCGGTCGGGAATTCGGCGATCTGGATGACGATCTCGCCGGTCAGCTTGCGAAATTCCTCCGGCAGATGGGCATAGGCCTCCAGCGCCAGGAACTCCATTTCCTCCATCGACGGCGAAAGCTGGTCGTGCCAGATGCGGGTTTGGTAGATGCGAGCCATGCGTTGTCCTTTGATCCCGGCATATAGGCTTTCAGGCCGGACTCGGCAAATGGCCGGGCTGGAGCGCCCGTGTCATGTTCCCACTACAGGAATAAATTCCCCATGACTCCGCTTGACTCTTTGGCCGCCCTCTGGAATCTATAGGAACATAACAGGAACAATTGTGAGTGGAAGCTGACCGTCATGGCGACAAGCGCCGTGGCGCGGGAGACTGTTTTTGCCCTGCGCCGCCAGATCGCGAAGATCGAAGGGACCTTGCCCGAGCGCCTGGAGGCGCCGGCCGGTTCGTCGTTTGATGCGGATGTCAGCCCCCAGACTCTGACATTCCCTCGGGATCTGACGCCCCCTCGGAATCTAACTATTGTCCGGCGCGGCCTCGCCGTGGCTTCGCAGGATGCGTTTTTGCGCACCGGTGCCCAGCGCCTCGATGCTGCGCTCAGCGGCGGCCTGCCAAAGGCGGCGCTGAGCGAGTTTCATGGCGCCGCGACCCGCGATGCCGGGGCCGTCGCCGGCTTTGTCCTGTCGCTCGTCAGCCTGATCCTCAGCCAGGGCCCGCGATTGCCGGTGCTGTGGATCGGCACATCGGAGATTTTCCGCGAGGCCGGCTTCCCCTACGCCAGGGGGCTTCACGCCTTCTTCGGCATCGAGCCGGAGCAATTGCTGTTTTCCGAGGCGCCAAGGCTCCTCGATGCGTTGTGGGTTGCCGAGGAGGCTGCCCGGATGACGGCGCTTGCCGCTGTCATCCTCGAAATCCGCGGCAACCCGCAGCGGCTGGACCTCACCGCGACGCGGCGGCTGCACGCCCGGGCGCAGAGTGCGGGCCGGCCGCTGTTCCTGCTGCGCCAGGCCGGCGAGCCCGAGCCGACGGCAGCGCCCGTCCGCCTCATCCTGTCGGCGGCACCCGCGGCAGCGCGCGAGACAATCGCCGGGCCGCTCGCCGGCTCGATCGGCCGACCCGCCTTCACCGTTACCATCGGCAAGAGCCGCACGGCCTTGCCCGGACAATTCACACTGGAGTGGAACCCCGATGAACGCCTATTCGAAGAAAGACGGGGCGAGCAAGGAAGGGCTCAGGAATGGGCAAAGAATCCTGTCCCTGTGGTTTCCGCATCTCGCCGCCGAGAGGATCCTGCGGCAGCGTCTGGGGCGGTCCTGGCGTTCCCGGCCGTCGGATCACCTGCCGCTGGTGATCAGCCATCGCGACAGGAACGCCCAGCGCATCGCCGCCCTCGACGAACGGGCTGAGGCGCTCAATCTGAAGCGCGGCATGGGCATAGCCGACGCACGCGCCATGCATCCGTCGATCGACATAGTGGAGGCCGATCCGGAGGCCGACCGGCGCCTGCTCGAAGGCCTCGCCGACTGGTGCGACCGCTACACGCCGCTGGTGGCGCTCGATGGAACCGATGGCCTCTATCTTGACGTCACCGGCTGCACCCATCTTTTCGGCGGCGAACGCTCGATGCTGGACGACATCCTGTCGCGCTTTTTCCATCAAGGCTTCGATGTCCGCGCCGGGCTTGCCGCCACACCAGGTGCTGCCTGGGCGGCGGCGCGGTTTTCCGGCGACCGTATCGTCGCCGATGGTGAGGAGGAGGCGCTTCTCGCGCCGTTGCCGCTGGCGGCGCTGCGCATCGACGCGGAGGTCCGCGCCAGCCTTGAAAGCGTCGGCCTGCGCACGGCGGGCGCCGTCATGGCAGCACCGCGCGCGCCGCTTGCCCGCCGCTTCGGCACATCGCTGCTTTTGCGCCTCGACCAGGCGCTCGGCCGCCTCGACGAGGCGGTGTCGCCGCGCCTGCCGGTCGCACCGCTTTCGGTCGAACGCCGTCTTGCCGAGCCGATCATGCTGACCGAGGACATCGAGCGGCTGACAGGCATGCTGGCGGCAACGTTGAAGAGGGATCTCGAACGCCGCGGCGAGGGCGCAAGGCGGCTGGCGCTGCTGCTCTTTCGTGTCGATGGCGGCGTCAGCCGCATCGCCGTCGGCACCTCGCGGCCCTTGCGCGAGCCGCTGCTGATCCAGAAATTGTTCCACGAAAGGCTTGCCGCGCTCGAACAGGATATCGACGCCGGCTATGGCTTCGATCTCGTGCGCCTCTCGGTGCTGACCGCCGCCGCCTTCGACATGCAGCAGGCCGACCTTGCCGGCGAAACGAGCGACGACGGCGCCGATATCGCGCTTTTTGCCGACCGCATTCGCGCCCGGCTCGGTGAAGGCGCGGTCTTAAAACCGGTCGCCGTCGAGAGCCATCTGCCGGAGCGCGCCGTCGCCACCATTCCCTTCGCGGAAGCGCCGCAAAGAACTTCGCCGCCGAAGCAGCCGGGCAAGGCGAAGGACGTCCCCACGACTGTCTTCCAGCCGGAACGGCCGATCCGGCTTTTCCGTTCGCCCGAACCGATCGAGGTGCCGGCCACCGAAATGCCGGAAGGTCCGCCTTTGAACTTCCGCTGGCGCCGCGCGCTCTACCGTGTCGCGCGCGCCGAAGGGCCGGAGCGCATCGCGCCTGAATGGTGGCGAGAGGCGGCGGGACAGCACGATGCGCCGACCCGGGATTATTTCCGCATCGAGGATGCCGACGGCCGCCGTTACTGGCTCTACCGCCAGGGCCTCTACGGCGCCTCTCAAGTCCCGCCGCGCTGGTTCATGCATGGGATCTTTGCATGAATGCGCTGACGGCCATTCCCTATGCCGAATTCGGCATCCAGTCGAACTTCTCGTTCCTGCGCGGCGCCTCGAAACCGGAGGAACTGGTGGTCGCGGCAAAGTTCCTGGGATTTTCGGCGATCGGCCTCGCCGACCGCAACACGGTGGCGGGCGTCGTGCGTGCCTGGCAGCAGGCCAAGGTGGAGGGTTTTTCCTATCATCCCGGCTGCCGTCTGGTTTTTTGCGACGGCACGCCGGACATCCTCGCCTATCCGCAAAACCGCAAGGGCTGGGGCCATCTCTGCCGCATGCTGACGCAAGCCAATTTGCGCGACGAAAACGAAAAAGGGGCAACGCTCCTCAAACAGAGCGATCTTCTCGAATGGGGCGATCTCTTGTCGCTAGCCATCCTGCCGGATCTATCGACGGGTGCGGATGGCTTCGACTTGCTTAGCCGGCTCAGGGATCGCTTCGGAGAAACCCTGCGGCTTGCGGTTTCGCCGGATTACCGCGGCAACGACCGCTTTCGGGTCGAGCAGGCGGCGGCAATGGCCGAGCTGGCCGGCATCCCCTTGATGGCGACCAACGACGTTCTCTACCATACGTCGGAGCGGCGCCCGCTGCAGGACGTGCTGACGGCGATCCGCCTCAATATGCCCGTCGCCGAGGTGGGGCTGGAACTGAACGCCAATGCCGAACGTCATTTGAAGCCGCCAATGGAGATGGCGCGGCTTTTTCGCCGGCATCCGCAAGCCTTGGCGGAAACGCTGCGCTTTGCCGGGGAACTGACCTTCTCGCTCAGCGACCTGCAATACAACTATCCTGACGAGCCGACGGAATCGGGCCTCGGGCCACAGGCCGAGCTGGAAAGGCTGGCCAGGGAGGGAGCGGCCATCCGCTACCCCTCAGGCGTGCCTGCTTCCGTGACGCAGCGCATCGAGGAGGAGCTCGCCTTGATCGAGCGCCTGAACTATGCGCGCTATTTTCTGACTGTCTACGACATCGTCAAATTCGCCCGCAGCCAGAACATACTCTGCCAGGGGCGCGGCTCCGCGGCTAACTCGGTGGTCTGCTATTGCATCGGCATCACCGAGGTGGGACCCGAGAGGATCGCTACGCTTTTCGAGCGCTTCATTTCCGAGGAAAGAAACGAACCGCCCGACATCGACGTCGATTTCGAGCATGAAAAGCGCGAGGAGGTCATCCAGTACATCTATTCCAAATACAGCGCCAAGCGCACCGCACTGGCCGCTGCCGTCGTCAGCTACCGGGGCCGCTCGGCTATGCGCGAAGTGGCGAAGGCGATGGGCCTGTCGAATGACGTCCGGAGCGCGTTGTCCAGCTCGATATGGGGCTGGTCGACCTCGGAACTCGGTGAAAAGGAAACAAAAGCCGGCGGCCTCGATCAGACCGATCCATCGACAAGGCATGTGATCGAATGCGCCAACGAGATCATGGGCTTTCCCCGTCATTTGTCGCAGCATGTCGGCGGTTTCGTCATCACCCGGGACCGGCTCGACGAGATCGTGCCCATCGTCAAGACGGCGATGGACGAGCGCAAGATGGTCGAGTGGGACAAGGACGACCTCGACGCGGTGAAAATCCTTAAAGTCGACGTTCTCGCGCTCGGCATGTTGACCTGCCTGCAGCGCGCCTTCACGCTGCTCCAGGATCATTATCCGGAGGCGCGGGACGAGTATGGCCAACCCTATGTGTTGGCCACCCTCCCTGCCGAGGACAAACATGTCTACGACATGATCTGCCGTGCCGACACGATCGGCGTCTTCCAGATCGAATCGCGCGCGCAGATGTCGATGCTGCCGCGGCTGCGGCCGAAAAACTTTTACGACCTTGTCATCGAGGTGGCGATCGTGCGGCCCGGTCCGATCCAGGGCGACATGGTCCACCCCTATCTGCGCCGCCGCCAGGGCAAGGAAAAACCCGAATACCCAAAGCCGGAACTGGAAGAAATACTCGGCAGGACGCTGGGCGTGCCGCTGTTCCAGGAGCAGGCGATGAAGATTGCCATCGTCGCCGGCGGCTTCAGGCCGGGCGAGGCCGATGAGTTGCGCCGCGCCATGGCCACGTTCAAGCGCACCGGCACGATCGGCAATTACCGCAAGAGAATGGTCGACGGCATGGTCGCCAAGGGCTACGAAAGGGACTTCGCCGAGCGCTGCTTCAAGCAGATCGAAGGCTTTGGCGAATACGGCTTTCCCGAAAGCCATGCCGCCTCCTTCGCCCTGCTGGTCTATGCCTCCTGCTGGTTCAAGACCTTCTATCCCGACGTGTTCTGCGCCGCGATCCTGAATTCCCAGCCGATGGGTTTTTACCAGCCGGCTCAGCTTGTCCGCGAGGCGCATGATCATGGCGTCGGAATCCGCGAGGTCGACGTCAACTTTTCCGGTTGGGACTGCGCATTGGAGAAATCGCCTTTCGACCCGGCCCGCATCCTCGACCGCCATGCCCAGATGCGCGGCGTCATACGGACCAGCCATGCGGTCCGGCTTGGTTTTCGCCAGGTCAAGGGCCTGTCGAAGGAGCGCATGGAGACCTTTGTGCTGAGACGCGGCGACGGCTACGCATCCGTGCGTGACGTCTGGCTGCGCTCGGGCCTCAACGTCGACGACATCGAGAAACTGGCGCAGGCCGATGCTTTCCGCTCGCTTGGATTGAACCGCCGCGACGCTCTATGGGCGGTCCGCGCGCTCGACGGCAAGAGTGCCGCCGAAAGGCTGCCGCTGTTCGACCAGCCGGCGATCCGCTTGCGCGATCTTGAGCCTGCAACCAGGCTCCCGACAATGCCGCTCGGCGAGCATGTCGTCCACGACTACCGCTCGCTCGGCCTGTCGCTGAAGGCGCACCCGGTCGCCTTCCTGCGTCAAAGGCTGGATCGTTCCGGCGTCACGCCCAATGCACGGCTCGGCCAGGTGCGGGACGGCCGCCGCGTTTCGGTCGCCGGCCTCGTGCTGGTGCGGCAGCGGCCGGGCAATGGCAAGGCGATTTTCCTGACGCTGGAGGACGAGAACGCGGTCGCCAATATCATTTTCTGGGAAAGAACCTTCAACCGCTTCCGTCCCATTGTCATGGGCGCGCGTCTCATCCGCGTCACCGGCAAGCTGCAATCGGAATCGGACGTCATCCATATCGTCGCCGAGAAGGTCGAGGACCTAACGCCGTGGCTGTCCGTGCTGCTTGAGGAAAAGTCCGACGCACATGTCGTGCAAAACGACCGGCAGGATGTCGCGACGTTATCGGGGAAGGCGGAAGGGGTCATGCCCAAGGGGCGCAATTTTCAATAGAGCATGGCGCTGCGGCTCTTGCGAAATGTCGGCGGGACAGCGCCCCCCTCTACCCTGCCGGGCATCTCCCCCACAAGGGGGGAGATCGGCAGCTTCGTCGTCCCGCCCTCTTTCAGCATTGGAGATTGGCGAAAGCCGAGGCGACATCCAATCTCCCCCCTTGTGGGGGAGATGTCCAGCAGGACAGAGGGGGGCGCGAAGGATCGCTACAGAGCGGCCTTTATTCTGAGCCACCCAGGCGCGGCGGTGGCGGCATGGCATCGTCTATGGCGATGACGCGCGCCTCCGATGGCAGCATGATTGGAATGCCGTCCCGCACCGGATAGGCAAGCTTTGCCACCCGCGAGATAAGCTCGCCGCGCTCCGGATCCCAAGCAAGCGGCCCCTTGGTCAGCGGGCAGGCCAGCAATTCCAGCAGCTTGGGGTCGACCTTGGCGTTCTTTCCGTCACGCCCATCCGCCATTCGATCCGTCCTTCTCTAGGGCAAATTGCTTCAGGTTCGAACTCGTCCCTCACCCGCCGGGCGTCGGTGCCGCCCCTCACCTTTACCCTCTCCCCGTGAAGAACGGGGAGAGGGGGATCGCCAGCGTTGCAGCCAGCCCCTTTTCCCCGTCCTGCACGGGGAGAAGATGCCGGCAGGCAGATAAGGGGCGGCGCAAACGCTCAGCTATTGGTCTAAAGCGATTGCCCTGTATCCTTCCACTCAACCTACTGCAAACTCGAACCAAAATCCTCATTGTCGCGCGCCAGCGCTATTTCGGTGATGGCGATCAGCGTTTCGGCCCGCACCCTCAGATCGGCCGCTTCGAGCAGCGCCTGTTTCTCGGCCGGCCCGTAGGGCGCCATCATCGACAGCGCGTTGACCAGCATGGCGTTTTCGGCGCGGCTGACGCTTTCCCAGTCGGCCTCCAGATCGTTGGCCTGCAGATAGGCGCGAAACGCTTTGAGCAGCGCCGGCCGGTCGATTTCGGCTTCCGCCTGCTCCTCGTCGAGGTCGGTGAGAAAGGGCGCCAACCGGCACTGGCGAAACGGCGTCTTGACGGTGAGTTCCTGGACAATGCGGAACCGGCACACGCCTTGCAGCGAAATCAGGTAACGGCCGTCGCCGCTCTCGGACAGCGCAATGATGCGCCCGGCGCAGCCGACATTGCAGAGCTCCGGCTCGCCGTCGAGACGCAGCGCACCGTCGAGGCTGGGCTGGATCATACCGATCAGCCGCGGCCCGGCGATCGCCTCGTCGACCATCTGCAGATAGCGCGGCTCGAAGATGTTGAGCGGCATGCGGCCTCCCGGCAGCAGCAATGCGCCCTCAAGCGGAAAAATCGGCATGGTCGACGGCAGATCCGCAGCGAGCCGGTAATGCGCGTTTCCCGCCTGCACCTCAATCCTCCGATCGCTTCGTCAGGAAGCGCACCAAATCCGTCTCCTCCCGGCCGGCACACGGCGCGACACTGGAAACCCGAGATCGAATGCCGTCCGAAAACCTAATCTGGCGCAGCCGCCGCCGACCGCAAGCCCGCGCGACAAAACAGTCTGCGCCGGCTCAGGAAAACAGCAGCGACGACAGTTTGCGCCGTGCCGACAGCGTTGCCTCGTCGGTCATGCCCCATGCCTCAAAAAGCTGCAGCAACTGGGTTCTGGCGCCGTCATCGTTCCACGAGCGGTCGGCCTTGATGATCGCCAGCAGATTGTCGGCCGCCGCCGTGCGATCGCCCTTGGCATTCTGGATCATGGCAAGCTCGAACCGCGCCTGGTGATCGCCAGGATTTTCGGCCAGCCGCCGTTCCAGTTCCGCCGGATTGCCGAGTGCCGCGGCTTGCGCGGCGAGCGCCATCTTGGCGCGCAGCGCGGCGAGCTGGGGCGCATCCTTCTTTGCTTCCGGCGCCCGTGCAAGAACCGCCTCGGCACCGTCGGCATCGCCGGCCTCGAACAGCAGATCGCCCAGCCCGGCGATCGCCTCGATCGTCTCCGGCGCCTGTTCCAGGATGGCATCGTAAATGTCGGCCGCAGTCTGCACATCACCGGCGTCGCGCGCTTCTGCGGCCGCGGCCAGCGCTTCGGCCACTTGCGGCGCACCACCATCCTTGCCGCCGACCTTCTGGATGAATTGCGTGATCTGGCTCTCGGGAATGGCGCCCATGAAGCCGTCGACCGGCTGGCCGTCTTTGAAGGCAATGACCGCCGGAATCGACTGGATGCCGAGCTGGCCGGCAATCGAAGGATGGTCGTCGATGTTCATCTTGACCAGCTTGACCTTGCCGCCGGCGGCTTTCACCGCCTTTTCCAGCAGCGGGGTCAATTGCTTGCAGGGGCCGCACCATGGCGCCCAGAAATCGACCAGCACCGGTTGGCGGCGCGATTCCTGGATCACGTCGGCGGCAAAAGCGGCGGTCGTCGTGTCCTTGATGACATCGGCCGGCGCCTCTGCAAGCGCCACCTTCTCACGCGCGGCATCGGTGCCGCCATATTGCACGGTGGTGGCATACTGACCGCCATTGCTGCCAAATGGGCCGCCAAAGGGGTTGTTGTCGCTCATCTCGTCGCCCTTTCGGTTGCGCCGCCGGCCAAGGGACAGGCGCAACATTCTTCTTCAGAACCCGGTTTCAGTCACCCATGTGGCGATCATGCCGAGACTTTCAAGATAACAGCATCATGTCCGGTTGCCTCGACGAATTTGACCAGGTCCGCGGCCGCGATGGAAGTCGTCGCCTCATTGGTCAGCGGGTGGGCATTGACCACGGCATGGCTCATCAGATCCTCATCGAGAACGACCTTGACCCTTTGCTCTGTGTCGTTGATCAGCCCGAAAACGGTGACAGCGCCCGGGACGATCCCGAGAAGCTCCATCAGCATCTCCGGCCGGCCGAAAGACACTCGGCCGGCGGCGCCGATCAGATGGTGGATCTGCTTGAGATCGACGATCGCCTCCTCGCCGACGCTGACCAGGAAGAAATTGTCCTTCTTGTCCTTGAGGAACAGGTTCTTGGTGTGGCCGCCGGCGATCTCGCCACGCAGTGCCTGCGAATCGGCGACCGTGAACAGCGGCGGATGCCGCCGCGTCGACACCTCGATCCCGAGTTCGGCAAGAAAGGCGAAAAGGTCGGCTTCGGTTTTCGGCATAGGTCTTCTCTGATGGCCCGCTTCCAACGGCTTGTTCGGCTTACGCCGTTTACGGCCAATGATGCGGCCAAGACAAGCCCGTCGCGCAGCGCGGGAGTGATTGCCTTGCGGCGTCTCGCAGGACGGCTTGTCCGCATTGCCGGCGAAGCAAAAGCCTGCGAATTCCCTGTTGCAATCACCGCGCTCTTCAGCCATATAGGCGCGGCTTGCGGCCCAAAAGCCGCGCGAGCGGGTGTAGCTCAGGGGTAGAGCACAACCTTGCCAAGGTTGGGGTCGAGCGTTCGAATCGCTTCACCCGCTCCAATTTCTCTCAAGGGAAATCAAGCAGTTGCGAACAGGCCGGATCCCCTTCCGGCCTTTTTCGTTTCTGCGCGCGCCACCAGCGCCAAATCGCCAGGCACCGCGGCGCAACTTCATTTGCCGCCAGATTCATTCGCAGTCCGCTCAGGTGCTTTTGAGCGTTCCGTTCATCCCATTCGGGTAGAAGCCGCCCTTGCTGACGCCGGCTTGGTCGGTCAGATAGACGATCCGAAGCACTTCTTGCGGCGTCCTCGTGAAGGCGATCGCATCCGCGGTCGATGGAACGATATTGGCTTTACCATCCACTCGGATGCCTTGGTCCTTGTCCTCCGGTCCATCGATCTTGTCGCGGGCGTCGGAAACCGCATTGGCGGCCTTCCAGGCATCCTCGCCCATTCGGTAAAGCGACGATCGCGCCATTCCCATGTGGTAAGCCTCGACGGCCAGGATGCCGGCGGCGGCGGCCTGGAAATCCTTGTTCTTCAGAAGGGGCGCGGCGCCAGCATAGGCAGTAACGCCGACGTCCTCGAACAGCATGCCGCCGAGCACGAAGTTCATCTGGTTGCCGAAAGGATCGAAGTCCGCCCCGAGCCCCGCGGCCTTGGCGACCGCGGCCCGCATCGAAATCGATCGACGGCCGGTCGACGGCTTCGCTTCCAAGCGTCTTGCGATAGAACCTGACATGAGCCAGTTCGTTTTCCGCGACTTCCTGCATGAATTGACGGATGGCAGGCGTGTCAAAGCTAACCTGTTTGCCGCCGACGACAGCGCCGGCCTTGGGACCAGCATCCGAGTCGTCAATCCCTTTTCCGGTTGTGCCGCGCAGGTAATATTCGGCTTCCATATATTCGAGATTGAGAGCGAACCGGAAAATGTCTTCGTCTTTGACCTCATCCTGCGCATAGGCGCGGGAAATCGGGGCAAAGCGGGCGGCCGAAGCGAGCGTGGCTCCCAGGCCAAACTGCAATGCGCGGCGGCGCGAAACACGAAATGAAGGCGTGACGCGGATCATGGCTTCCTCCCAAAAGCCCGCCGGCATCAGACATTTGGCACCTCAAAAGTGGGCCTGCGTTCCCAACTTCACGAAGGGTGGAATGTTCCTCAATCCCTGCAACTTAGATGATCTCGCCGATGCCGAGCAGCGATCGCAACCGAATGTCAGCCGACGCAGACTGCGCCGCAGCGGCGCTGGACATCTGCCAGCAGCAAAAATCCGGTCGCTGCGGTCGCGCGAAGTACGCTGTCGATAGAATTCAGGACTTTTGCGTGTCGTCCTCGGACCAAGGTCCGTCTTGCAGAATGCTGCATTTGACCGAAGCTTGTTAAATAGCGGGCCTCCACTTTGGAAAGTCCTCACGTTTCTCATCTGGACCCTATCCTGGCGGGAGGGCGACTCGAAGGAGGAACTATGAAAACGCGAACCACTCTATTCGCAACGGTAGCCGCTCTCGCATTCGTCGCATCTCCGGTCCTCGCTGCTCCCGGCGGCAATGGCAATGGCAACGGCAATGGCGGCAGCAACGGCAACGGCGGAAACTCGGCCGGGGCAGGATCGCAGGGACACGGAGCCGCCACTTCAGCCGCGGCCAAGGATAAGTCGACGACCGGAGTTGCTCATGCAATGGCGGTCGTTGCGACGACACCCGCCTCACCGCAGGCCACCCTGTCCTTGCAGGCAGCGCTGGATAGGTTCCTGGCAAGAAAGGCCGCGGCTGACGCGGCAGACACTGCTGACGACACCTCTGACGAAACCGAATAAGCATTCGAAGCAGACAACTTGTCGCGTTGAAAAGTCGCGGTTCGCCGCGGCTTTTTCGTTTCCCGTCCTGGCGTTCGAACTCTCAAGGCCTTTTGATGCATGTCGCGCAAAAGTGTGCAGCGGTTTTGCGATAATGACATGCATAAAACAAGAACCTAAAGCGCGTCGCATGAGGCCGGTCGAACGCGACGCGCTTTAGGTCGGCAGGGGAACAGCGCTTCCAGAAAAAAGCTGCTCCACAGCGGCTCTGAAGCTACGCTGAAGCCAAACGCCGCCGCATCGGCGTCGGATTCGATTGTATGCGAGGAGATCCCGTGACCGGCTTTGTCGACCGAGAACGCGCAACAGACCTGATGCAGCGCACCGATATCGAGGCATTGGTGCTTTGCGAGCCCGAGGCGTTCCAATATGCCACCGGCGCCTGGATCGGTCCAGCCGGGCTGTTCCGGCGGGCCGGCGCCGGTTTCGTGGTCATCCCCAAGCGAATCGACCTGCCGATCGGCGTCGTGGCGGCGGATTTCCAGGCTGCCCAGCTCCGGGCGGCGCCGGACGCCGTCCTGCGCACGCATCCGATCTGGATCGAATCCGCGTCACTTGAGCCAGCGACGTCCGGCCGTCCCGTTGCGGAGCGCATCGAGGCCGGCCTGGTTGGCCGCGCGCCCGGTTTTTCACGTCCGGCGACCTTCGAGCTTGCCCGCTCCGTACGCGAGCTGAAGATGATCCTAGCCGAATTCGGGCTGGAGCGTGCGACGCTCGGCATCGACCTGGATTTTGTCTCGGCCAGCAATTTTTCGGCGATGCAGGCGATGCTGCCGACCTCTACCATCGTCAACGGTTCGCCGGTCCTCGACAGGCTGCGGGCGATCAAGTCGCAGAGCGAGATCGACCTCCTGCAGCAGGGCATCTTTCTGTCGGAGGCCGGCCTGTCGCGGCTGCAGCAGCATGCAGCGGCCGGCATGCGTCAGTCGGATCTGGTCGCGCTCTACCGGCAAGGCGTCGCCGACGCGGCCGCCGGGTCATCGCAGCAAATCTCGACAGCGGAATACGTCACGCTGGGCGCTCGCCCCAAAAGCGCCGATGCGGTCGCCGCCGCCGGCGATCCGCTCAAGGCCGACATGGTGTGCAGCGTGAACGGCTATGCATCGGACATGTCGCGGAATTTCACCTTCGGGCCGCCATCGCCAGAACAGGCCGAATTGCATGCGATAGCTGAACGCGCCTTCGCCGACGGGCTTGCCGCGCTGTTGCCGGGAAAGCCGCTCGCCGGCGTGCATCGCGTCGCCAGCGAAAGCCTGGCGCGCCAGGGGCTCCGTTCCTATCGCCGCGGTCATTTCGGCCACAGCGTCGGCCATTCCGTGTTTTCCGAGCAGTGGCCGTTCATCTCGGCCGACAGCGATGTCGAGATAGAAGCCGGCATGGTGCTGGCATTCGAGATCCCGCTCTACATCGACGGTCTCGCCAGCTTCAATCTCGAGGACCAGTTCCTGATCACCGCCAGCGGGCCGCTGCCGATGAACCGCCTGCCGAGGAGCCTAAATATTATCGGCTGAGATTATCGGCTGAATCCAGCCGACTCACCTGGCGCCTGCCACGCCCCTGCGGAAATCCGACGGCGACATGCCGGCAAGCTTGCGGAACGACTTGTTGAAGGCGCTGAGTGAGCCGAAGCCGGATTCCATGGCGACGCGCAGCACATTGGCATCCTGATGCATCAGCAGTGCCTGCGCGTAGCTGAGGCGCAGCAAATTCACATATTCGTTGAGCGTCATGCCGGTCGATTTCTTGAAGATGCTCATGGCGTATTTGGGATGGATATCGGCCGCCGCGGCAATGTCGACGCAATCGATCTCGTAGAGGAAATTCTCCGCGATGAAGTCGCACATGCGCCCGACATTGCGCAGCGATTGCTGATCGAAAGGGCTGCCTATCTCCTGTTCGACCGGTGTTTCGGGGACGAGGCGGTAAGGCTCGAATCGCACCCGCTCCAGCCGCAGCAAAAGCTCGTTGACGGCATGCTCGGCCTTGACCGGATCGCCGGAGCGGGCATAGCGGTTCCAGCGCTCGAAATTGTGGTCGTCCGACCGGTCGGTGGCGTCGGTCACCAGCGTCGCGCCGGTCATCAGCCTGTTGCGGACATCGACGGGCAAATGCAGCCGGAAGAAATGCACCAGCGGCAGATGCGCGCCGGCATAGATGGCGTCGTCGGAGGCTTCGTCCATCTGGTGCGGCAGGCCGCCCCAGAACAGGCACATATCGCCCGCCGAAAGCGAAAGTCCGTGTCCGTCCATGCGGTAATGCACGGTGCCGCGCACGATGAAATTCACTTCGACCTGGGCATGCCAATGCGGCTTGAGCATCACCAGGGGCTGGGTATGGAACATCTGCAGCAGCAGCGGCAGGCCCTCCACGCTGCTGGCGCCAGGCTGGTAAAACGGCCTTTCCGGCATCTTACTTTCCGCTCATTTCTTATTCCCTTTGTCGCGGACAAGGCTTTCCCGAAGCCTAGTCTAGCCACGCTCGCAAACAGAGAGCAACTGAAATGGGAGGATTTCAATGCGCATAAAATTGACCTGCGCCGCGCTCGCGCTTGCCTTGGGCTCCAGCCCGGCCTTTGCGCAGTCCGGTGAAATCACGATCTGGAGCTGGAATATCGCCGCTTCGTCGCTGAAGGCCACCATAGCGGGCTTCAACAAGCAATACCCCGACATCAAGGTCACGGTCGAGGACCTCGGCAACCAGCCGACCTATGACAAGTCGATCGCCGGCTGTGCCGCCGGCGGCGAGGGTCTGCCGGACATCGTTTCGATCGAGAACGGCGAAGCCGAAAACTACTGGAGCCAGTTCCCGGATTGCTTTGTCGACCTGCACACGCTCGGCTACACCCCGGAAGACCAGGCAAAATTCCCCGATTTCAAGCGCACCGAGCTCGAGGTTGACGACAAGGCCTATGCGATGCCCTGGGATTCCGGCCCGGTGGCGATGTTCTACCGCCGCGACTTCTATGAGAAGGCCGGCGTCGATCCGTCCTCGATCAAGACCTGGGACGATTTCATCGCCGCCGCCAAGAAGATCCAGGCCGCCAATCCCGGCGTGACGATGACAAACGCCGATTTCAATGGCGATTCCGAATTCTTCCGCATGATCTCCAACGAGCAGGGCTGCGCTTATTTCTCCGCCGACGGGCAATCGATCACGGTCAACCAGCCCAAATGCGTCGATGCCATGACCAAGATCAAGGAGATGAAGGACGCCGGCATCATTTCCTCGGCGGACTGGAGCACCAAGATCACCAACAACACCGCCGGCAAGGTCGCCACGCAGATGTATGGCGGCTGGTATGAAGGCACCGTGCGCACCGAATCGCCCGATGGGGCAGGCAAATGGGGCGTCTACCTGATGCCGAGCCTGACCGCCGACGGTCCGCGCGCCGCCAATCTTGGTGGTTCCTCGCTCGCCATCACTTCGGTGTCGAAGAACAAGGAGGCTGCTTACGCCTATCTGAAATATACGCTTGCGACAAATGAGGGCCAGATCACCATGCTGAAGAGCTTCGGCTTGGTGCCGTCGCTGATCTCGGCGCTCAACGACCCCTATGTCTCCGAAGGCTTGCCTTATTGGGGTGGCCAAGCCGTATGGAAGGACATTCTCGGCACCTTGCCCAAGGTCGTTCCCAGCCGCGGCACGCCGTTCCAGAGCGACGCCGAAATCATCATCCGCGCGGTGCAGACCAAATATCTGGGCGGCGGCTATCCCGACGCCAAGGCAGCGCTCGACGATGCCGCAAGCCAGATCGCCGCGGCGACCGGCCTGCCGGTCAAGTCATGATCTAAGCGAGACGGTTCCCGGCGCGCGGCTCCCCTTCTCCCCCTTGTGGGAGAAGGTGTTGCCAAAGGCGACGGATGAGGGGTGCTCCAGCTTGGCGCTGACGGCACTCCGGCCCGCACCCCTCAACCGTCTCGGCGGTAAGCGCCGATCCACCTTCTCCCACAGGGGGAGAAGGCAAGAGACTTGAAAGCAGAAAGGAGGAAAACGATGCGCTACCAGAACGCCACGGCGTATCGCTTCCTCGCGCCCTATCTGCTGATCTTTTCGATCTTCTGGCTGTGGCCGATCATCGATTCCTTCCTGATCTCGTTCCAGGCGACGCGCACCGTGCCGTGGCGGTTCGCGCCGACCTTCAACTGGGGCCGGCTGATCGGCGATCCCGCTTTCTTCAACGCCTTGAAGAACACATTGCTGATCCTTGTCATCCAGGTGCCGGTAATGATTTCGCTGGCGATTGTGATGGCGGTGCTTTTGAATTCGCCGCTGCTCAAGGCTCGTGGCCTGTTCCGGTTTGCGTTCTTCGCGCCGGTCGTGGTCGGCGAAGTCGCCTATTCGGCGGTTTTCCGGCTGATGTTCAATCTCGACTACGGCATCATCAACAAATTGCTGAACAGCATCGGCCTGCCCAGTGTCGACTGGTTTACCAACGTCACCCCGGCGATGGCGGTCATCATGATCGCGGTGACCTGGCGCTGGGCCGGCTACAACGCCATCATCCTGCTCGCCGGCCTGCAGTCCATCCCAGAGGATGTCTACGAGGCGGCGACCTTGGACCGGGTCAGCAAGGTCAAACAGTTCTTCTATATCACGCTGCCGCTGCTCAAGCCGATCATCGTGTTCTGCGCCGTGCTGTCGATCATCGGCACCATGCAGCTGTTCACCGAGCCGTTCCTGATCACCGAGCGCGGCGGGCCGGGCGGCGGCACCGAAACGCTCGGGCTGCTGCTTTATCGCCAGGGCTTCAGGTCGCTCAATTTCGGCTACGCTTCGGCAATCGCCTACACCATGGCCGGGCTGGCGATCGCGATTTCGCTGGTGCAGATATGGTTGACGAGGGAACCGAAATGACCTCGCGTTCCAAAGTCAGCCGTTCCCAAGCCAGATTGGGACGCAGCATCGCGCTGCATCTCTTCCTGACGCCGCTGGCGCTGATCTGGCTGTTTCCACTGTGGATGATGGTGATCTTTTCGACGATGCCCGACAACGGCATCTTCAGCCCCGACATCGAGCTTTTGCCCCATGGCAATTTCCTCGACAATGTCAGCAATCTGCAGCGCGGCACCAATTTCATCGGCGCCATCGGCATCTCGGTCTCGGTGGCGGTCACCTACACCTTCCTGTCGGTGATGCTGACCTCGATGGCCGGCTGGGCGCTGGCGCGTTACAACTTCTTCGGCAAGGGCATGGTCGTCGCCATCATCCTCGGCACCATCACCCTGCCTTACGCGGTCGTGCTGATCCCGCAATTCATCATGGTCGCGCGCGACTTCAAGCTCGCCAACACCTGGGTGGCGCTGATCGTACCGCCGCTGTTCAATTCGCTGGGCGTGCTCTTCATGCGGCAGAGTTTTTCGATGATGCCGCACGAGCTGTTCGACGCCGCCAAGGTCGAGGGCGTCAAGGAATGGCGGATATTCCTGTTCGTCGCCCTGCCCTTGGCGCGGCCGATGCTGGCGGCACTCGCCATCATCCTGTTCCTTGCCTCCTGGAACAATTATCTGTGGCCGCTGCTGATCAATTCCAAGCCGGGCGCGATGACGGCGCCGGTGGCGCTCGGCACGCTGATCGGTCTAACAAAGGTGTCCTGGGGCGGCATCATGGCGGGCGCGGTGATGCTGACGGCGCCAATGCTCGTCGTGTTCGTGCTTCTGCAGCGCCATTTCGTCGCCGGCATTGCCGCCGGCGCCATCAAGTAAGGATCAGCATGGCGGCAGTCACACTCAAAAACGTCGTCAAGCGCTTCGGCGTCTTCGAGATCGTCCACGGCGCCAATATCGACATCGATGACGGCGAATTCGTCGTCTTCGTCGGCCCTTCCGGCTGCGGCAAGTCCACGCTGCTTAGGATGATCGCCGGGCTCGAGGACATCAGCGACGGCGAGATCGCCATTGGCGGTAAGGTGGTGAACGACGTCGAGGCGGCCGAGCGCGGCATCGCCATGGTGTTCCAGTCCTACGCGCTCTATCCGCACATGACGGTCGAGCAGAATCTGAGTTTTGGCCTGAGAATGACCGGCAACCCCAAGGCAGACACCGAGCGGCGGGTGAAGCGGGCCTCCGAAATCCTGCGCATCGCCGAGCTGATGAAGCGGCGGCCGCGGCAATTGTCGGGCGGCCAGCGCCAGCGCGTCGCCATTGGCCGAGCCATCGTGCGCGAGCCGCAAGTGTTCCTTTTCGACGAACCGCTCAGCAATCTCGACGCCGAGCTCCGGGTGCAGATGCGGGTCGAGATATCGCGCCTCCATAAGGAGCTCGGCGTTACCATGGTCTATGTGACGCACGACCAGACCGAGGCGATGACGCTGGCCGACAGGATCGTCGTGCTCAACGCCGGCAATATCGAGCAGATCGGCGCGCCGCTCGATCTCTACGACGACCCCGCCAACCGCTTCGTTGCCGGCTTCGTCGGCTCGCCGAAGATGAATTTTCTGGCGGCGAAAATGGTCGGGGCCGACGACGGCGCGGCGGTCATCGAGCTGGTCAATCATCGCGGCGCGCGACTGCGCAAGCCGCTTTCGGATGCCCTGCCCGCGATAGGCGGCGATGTCGTGCTTGGCGTGCGGCCGGAGCATTTCTTCGACGCCGGCCAGGGCGATTGCGACCTTGCCGTCAAGGCCGACGTCGCCGAGCACTTGGGATCGGTGAGCTATGTCTACGCCAATTCCGGAACCGGGGCCGGACGCGAGGAACTGATCATCGGGCGCGAGGCATCGCGGTATCGCGCGAATGGCGACGACCTGATGGTGTCGATCAAGGCCGACCGCTCGCTTCTCTTCGACGCCACCGGCGCACGCATTCGCTAATCCATCTTTTCTTTTGTCCGATCGCGATTGATCGCGGCCACCCCACGGAGATTTGACATGACTTCCAAACCAGAAAAAGTTCGCTGGGGCATTCTTGGACCCGGCAACATCGCCAAGGCCTTTGCCGGCGGCATCGCTCATTCGCGCACCGGCACATTGGTCGCCATTGGCGCGCGCAATCCTGGCAAGGCCGGGCTCGCCGAAGATTTCCCCGGCGCCCGCATCCTCAACGGCTACGAGGCTTTGCTTGGCGATCCGGATGTCGACGCGATCTATATTTCGACGCCGCATCCGAGCCATGCCGAATGGGCGATCAAAGCGGCCGAGGCCGGAAAGCATGTACTTTGCGAAAAGCCGCTTGGCCTGACGGCCTTCGAGGCAGACGCGATGATCCATACCGCGCGCAAGGCCGGCACCTTTCTCGGCGAAGCCTTCATGTACCGCCTGCATCCGCAGACAGCCAAGCTGGTCGAGCTTGTCAAGGCCGGCGCGATCGGCGAGCTGCGCATGATAAAGTCGAGCTTCGGCTTCGCCATGCCGGGCTTCATGCCGGAGCACCGGCTCTACGCCAAGGACCTCGCCGGCGGTGGCATTCTCGATGTCGGCGGCTATTCCGTGTCGATGGCGCGGCTGATTGCCGGCGCAGCAGTGGGAAAGCCCTTCGCCGAGCCGGACAAAGTGGTCGGTACTGCGCATCTCGGCCAGTCAGGCGTCGACGAATGGGCCTCGGCGCTGCTGCATTTTCCGGGCGGCATCGTCGCCGAAGTCTCCTGCAGCATCTCGCTCGCGCAGGATAATGTCTTGCGCATTCTCGGCAGCAAGGGCCGCATCGAGGTCGCGGATTTCTGGTATGCCGGCGGCAAGCAAGGCGGCACCGGCGAAATCCGCATCATCCGTCCGGATGGTAACGAGGTGGTCGAGGTCAGCGAAGACGGCTGGCTTTATGCATTCGAGGTCGACGCCGCCGGCGAGGCCATTCTCGGGGGGAAGCAGGAGTTCGCCTGGCCGGGCATGGGCTGGGCCGACAGTCTCGGCAATCTGCGCGTGCTCGACAAATGGCGGACCAGCATCGGGCTCGAATACGACATCGAAAAACCGGCAAAACGCGTCAACACGATCTCCGGACGGAAGCTGCGCTCCGGCGGAACCGCCATCCCCAAGCGCAGCATTCCAGGTCTGCCGCGACCGGCTTCGTGCCTGGCGCTCGGCTTCGAGGATTTCCGCAGCTTTTCCTCGGGCGCCATCCTGCTCGATGCCTATTTCGAGGCGGGCGGCAATCTGTTCGACACCGCCTTCGTCTACGGCGCCGGCTATACCGAGACGCTGCTCGGCCAATGGCTGAAGAACCGCGGCGTGCGCGAGCAATCGGTGGTCATCGGCAAGGGCGCGCACTCGCCGCTCTGCTATCCCGATGTCATCGGCAAGCAGCTCACCCAGTCGCTCGACCGGCTGCAGACCGATCATGTCGACGTTTATTTCATGCACCGCGACGATCCGGACGTGCCGGTGGATGAATTCGTTGACGCTATGGACCGCGAGGTCAAGGCCGGCCGTATTCGCGGTCCGTTCGGCGGCTCGAACTGGACAAGGGAACGCATGGACGAGGCTATTGCCTATGCCGAGCGCACCGGCAAGCAGAAGCCCGGCGCGCTTTCCAACAATTTCTCATTGGCCGAGATGCTGGAGCCGATCTGGGCAGGCTGCGTCACCTCCTCCAGCGATGAATGGAAGGCCTGGCTGACCGCCCGGCAGATGCCGAATTTCGCCTGGTCGAGCCAGGGCCGGGGCTTTTTCACCGACCGCGCCGGCCGCGACCGGCGCGATAATGAGGAGCTGGTCCGGGTCTGGTACTCGGAGAAGAATTTCGGCCGCCGCGACCGCGCCATCGAGCTCGCCAAACGGCTGGGCAAGAGCCCGATCCACGTCGCGCTCGCCTACGTCCTGGCGCAGCCCTTTCCATCTATCCCGCTGATCGGACCGCGCACGCTGGAGGAACTGGAAGACAGTCTCCAGGCGCTCGACATTTCGCTTTCGCCGGACGATCTTGCATGGCTGGATAGCGGTTCGGATCAGGCCCGCGCGCGGGCCTGACGGCAGGGGCAGTCGCGTCAGTCTTGCGCTGTGCCCTTAAGTTTCAGACCGTTCGCGCTGCCCTCACCTATCCTCTCCCCGTTCTTCGCGAGAGAGGATAAGGATAAAGGGCAGCGCCGACGTCGCTGGAAATAGGGAAAGACAGATGCTCGACATCGCACCATCGAAGCAAGCTGCCACCTGGCTCGGTTCCTTTGCCCGGGCGCTCGAGGCGGGCGACGTCGAGGCCGCAACCAACCTGTTCGTCGAGGACTGCTACTGGCGCGATCTGCTGACCTTCACCTGGAACATCAAAACCATGGCAGGCCGCGCCGGGATCCGCGACATGCTGGCGGCGACACTGGCGACGACAAAGCCTGCTCAGTGGCAGCTCAGCGGCGAAGCCACTTCGGACGAAGGCACGATCGAAGCGTGGTTCACCTTCGAGACGTCATCGGCGTGGGGCCAAGGCGTCATGCGCCTGCAGGACGGCAAATGCCGGACGCTGTTTACGGCGATGAGCGATCTCAAGGGCTTCGAGGAGCGCAAGGGCCCGGCGCGGCCTCTGGGTGTCCGCCACAAGGCAGACCCGGAACGCGAAACCTGGCTGGAGGCGAGGCGCCGCGAGGCGCGGGAACTCGGCGCCAGCCAGCAGCCCTACTGCCTGGTCATCGGCGGCGGCCAGGGCGGCATCATGCTGGGGGCGCGGCTCAGGCAGTTCGGCGTGCCGGCCATCGTTATCGAGAAGAACGCCCAAGCCGGCGATTCCTGGCGCAACCGTTATCGCTCGCTCGTGCTGCACGACCCGGTCTGGTACGACCATCTGCCCTACATCCCGTTTCCGGAAAACTGGCCGGTGTTCACGCCAAAGGACAAGATGGGTGACTGGCTAGAGATGTATACGCGCGTCATGGAGCTCAATTACTGGACCTCCACGACATGCGTCAGCGCGTCCTATGACGACGCCGAAAAAATCTGGGCGGTCGAGGTCGATCGCGCCGGCGAGCGCATCATGCTAAAGCCCAGGCACATCGTCTTTGCGACCGGCGCCTATGGCCCGCCCAGGCGGATCGACCTGCCGGGCGCCGAGGCTTTCCAGGGCGAAATCCTGCATTCCAGCCAATATTCCAGCGGCGAGAAATTTCGCGGCAAGAAGGTCGCCGTCATCGGCGCCGCAAGTTCCGGCCATGACGTCAGCGTCGATCTCTGGGAGAGCGGCGCTGAGGTGACCATGGTCCAGCGGTCACCGACGACGGTGGTCAAGTCAGACACTCTGATGGAGGTCGGCTTCGAGATCTTTTCGGAAAAAGCGCTGGCCCGCGGCATCACCACCGAAAAAGCCGACATGATCGTCGCCTCGACACCCTTCGCGCTGCTGCCGCAAGGCCAGCGGGCGCTTTACGACATCATCAAGGCGCGGGACGCGGCCTTCTACGACCGTTTGCGCGGCGCCGGCTTCGCCATCGATTTCGGCGACGACGAGACCGGGCTCCTGATGAAGGCCTACCGCACGGGCTCGGGTTTCTATATCGACGTCGGCGCCTGCGATCTGATCATCGACGGCGAGATCGGCATCCGCAGCGGCGTCGGGATCAAGTCGCTGACGCCGACAGGCATTCTCTTCGACGACGGCACCGAACTCACGGCCGACGCGATCATCGCCTGCACCGGCTATCAGTCGATGAACGAAACGGTGGCGGCGATCGTCTCGCGCGAAGTCGCCGACAAGGTCGGCCCATGCTGGGGGCTGGGCTCCGGCGTCACGGGCGATCCCGGGCCGTGGCAAGGCGAATTGCGCAACATGTGGAAGCCGACCGCGCAGCAAGCGCTGTGGTTCCACGGCGGCAATCTGGCGCTGTCGCGCTTCTATTCGAAATTCGTGGCGCTGCAGATCAAGGCCCGCATGGAAGGCATTCCGACGCCGGTTTATGGAGCGCCGGGACAGGCCTTGTAGAAGACGGGCGACTTGCGATGACCAAAAGCGACCTCTCCGACATCTACCGAGATTACATTGCCTGCCTGAACAGGCAGGACTGGCCGACGCTGGGACAGTTCGTCGATGAAGAAGCGATTCATAACGGCCGGCCGGTCGGGTTGTCAGGCTATCTCGAGATGCTGCAGAGAGATTTTGACCAAATCCCGGATCTTTATTTTAAGATCCGGATGGTGATTTCCGATCCACCTTACATCGCAAGCCGGCTAAGCTTCGACTGCACTCCAAAGGGAACGTTCCTTGGCCTACCTGTAAGCGGAAAGCGCGTTTCCTTTGCCGAGAATGTGATCTACGAATTTCGCGGCGGAAAGATCGTGGAAGTATGGTCTGTCATCGACAAGGCGGCCATTGAAGCTCAGCTTTAGCGCGAAGGATCATCGCGCCCCTCGCCCCACCGCAATTGCTCGCAAATGCCGCAGGTTGCGGTTGGAAGCCAGTCGGCAGCGCAGGCATAAACCTCAGCCGTGGTTATGTCCGAAATGCCGGCTCACCATATCGACATGGGTGTCGTGCGCATGCGCTTCGAAGCGCTCGGTTTCGCCGAGATCGTCCACCGCCTCGTTCGGCCACCAGGTGCCGCCGACCACGATGCCGTCCGAGACCAGCCTGTGCTCGGCGACCAGCGATGCGCCGACGGAATCGACAAAGGTGAAGCGACCGGAACGCAGCCGCAGCACCGCTATGTCGCCAACCGCCCCGACCGCAAGCCTGCCGAGATCGAGCCTTGCGATCGCCTCGGCCGGCCGCTGTGTTGCGGCGCGCAGCACCTCGACCAGCGGCATGCCGAGCGCCAGCAGTTTCGACATGCAGACCAGAATGTCGAAGGCCGGCCCGTCGACGCAGTAGAGATGCACGTCGCTGCTGATCACGTCCGGCGCCAGCCCCTCGCTCAGCATCGCTTTGGCGACCTCGAAATCGAACGAACCCATGCCGTGGCCGATGTCGAAGATGACGCCGCGCTCGCGCGCCAGCCGCATGTCCGGCCGCACCGCACCCGAGGCAAAGACCGGTGCGTTGGGAAACGGCCGGAAGCAGTGGGTGAGGATATCGCCCTTGCGCAGCCGCGGCAGCACTTCCGAGCGGCCGGGCGGCGGCTCGTCTATATGCGCCATCAGCGGCAGGCCGGCTTTGTCGGCAGCTTCGAGCGCGAGATCGACCGGGGCGATGCCGCTGCTGCCGCCGGCATGGCGACCGGAGCGGACCTTGACGCCGACTACCACGTCTCGATGCTCGCGCGCCGCCGCCACCGTTTCGCGCGGTTCGCAGAGCCTGAGGTCGCTGCATTCGCCGACCGCTACGGTCTGCGAAAAGCCGAAAATGCCGGCAAAGGAAATGTTGACATAGGCCAGGATGCGGACTTTCGAGCGCTCGATGACGTGGCGGCGAAAGCCGAGAAAGTTGCCGGCGCCGGCACTTCCGGCATCGATGAAGGTGGTGGTGCCGCTTTTCGCCGCGAGCCGGTCGGCATCGACGCCGAGCGACGTGCCGCCCCAATAGACATGGCTGTGCAGGTCGATCAGGCCGGGCGCGACGATTGAGCCCGTGGCATCGATGACGCGGGCTGCACGTTCGAAGGGGATTTCGGCGTCGACGGCGGCGATACGGCCGTTGGTAATCGCCAGATCGCGTTGCGCGTCGAGGCTGGACGCCGGATCGATGAGGCGGCCGCCTTTTATCAGGAGATCGAATTGCATTGCGCCTGTCTCCGTTCCTCGTCAGGCCGGCCTGTAGGCAACGGCCTCGACCTCGATCTTAATGTCGATCATAAGCCGCGACTCCACCGTCGTGCGCGCCGGCGGGTCTTTCGGGAAATGCCTGGCATAGACGGTGTTGAAGATGCCGAAGTCGCGCGCGTCCTCGAGCCAGACCGTCGTCTTGACCACGTCGTCGAGCGTGCAGCCGGCCAGCGCCAGCGCCGCCTTGACGTTCGACAGCACCTGCTCGGTCTGTTCGGCGATGCCGCCCTTGACCACCAGCCCGTCGCTGCCGACCGGCACCTGGCCGGAGACATAGACGAAATCGCCGGCCCTGACCGCCGGCGACAACGGCACATGGGACGTTCCAAAACACTGCTTGGGCAAGAAGGCCTCCTGTCTAGAAATCTTTGCACGACTGCGCGATCTGTCTGCGTGGCACGAGAGGACGCCGCCTCTCTGCGAGGCTCATCCAACATCTTGGAAGCCTATATCGCTTTGCCGCGGGAGCGCCAGAACGATCACTGCGCTCGGTGATCCTTCGCGCCCCCCTCTGTCCTGCCGGACATCTCCCCCACGAGGGGGGAGATCGGCAGCTTCGGCGCTCCGCTCATCCCTACGACGGTGAAGATTGGCGAAAGCCGCAGTGACGGCCAATCTCCCCCCTTGTGGCAGGGCAGAGAGGGGCGCTGTCCCGCCAGCGTCTCTGAACCCGCGACGTCAGGCGGTCAGCGATCGATCCGCGTCGACAGGATGATCGAGGACGACGTCCGCTCGACCCCGTCCATGGCGCCGATCTGGTCGAGAAGCGTGTCGAGATTCCTGATCGACGGCGCCTCGACGATGACGATCATGTCGAAATTGCCGCTGACCGAGTGCAGCGTTCGAACCTGTCCTAGCGCATGCAGGCTGCGCACGACCTTGTCGGCGAGCTTGGGGGTGACGGTGAGCAGGACATGCGCCCTGACCAGCCCCTGTTCGTAATCGGGCGAAAGCCTGACGCCGTAGCTTGTTATGATGCCGCGCTGTTCCAGGCGCTCGATCCGGCTCTGCACCGTTGTCCGCGACACGCCCAGCCGCCGCGCCAGCTCGGCGGTCGAGGCACGTGCATTGGTGCGCAGCAGGGAAAGCAGAGCCTGGTCGGCATCACTAAGCATATCGACGAACCTTGCCGGCGTATTGATCAAACGGAGACTGCGTTCTGTACAATCCCACGCTTCCTTTCGACAGGCAAGCTGCGATTCTAGCTGTCAATTCAACGTTGGTGCGAGGGACCGGTCATGAAGAAAATCGTTGTCGTCGGCGCCGGCAAGATCGGCTCGACCATTGCCGAGATGCTGGCTGCCACGGGCGACTATCACGTCACCCTCGCCGACCGCTCGGCGGCGCAGCTCGGCACAGCCGAACTGCCGGCCGGCGTAGAGACGCTGGAACTCGACATCGAAGCCGCCGGCACGCTCGAAGCCGCCTTGGCCGGCAAGTTCGCGGTGCTCAGCGCCGCGCCCTTCCATCTGACCACGCGCATCGCCGAGGCGGCGGCCAATGCCGGCGTGCACTATCTCGATTTGACCGAGGACGTCGTCAGCACCAGGCGCGTCAAGGAATTGGCGCGCTCCGGCAACAGCGCTTTCATTCCGCAATGCGGCTTGGCGCCGGGCTTCATCTCGATCGTTGCCAACGATCTCGCCAGCCGCTTCGACACGCTGGAGAGCGTGCGCATGCGGGTCGGCGCGCTGCCGCAATACCCGTCGAACGCGCTGAACTACAATCTGACGTGGAGCACCGACGGCGTCATCAACGAATATTGCGAGCCTTGCGAGGCGATCGTCGAAGGCGAGCTGGTGGAAGTACCGCCGCTGGAGGAGCGTGAAGAATTCTCGCTCGACGGCGTCACCTACGAGGCGTTCAACACGTCCGGTGGACTGGGCACGCTGGCCGAAACGCTGAAGGGCCGAGTGCGCACGCTGAACTATCGCACCATCCGCTATCCCGGCCACGCCGCGATCATGAAGGCGCTGCTCAACGACCTTGGCCTGCGCCACCGCCGCGACGTGCTGAAGGACATCTTTGAAAGCGCCTTGCCGGCGACCCTGCAGGACGTGGTCATCGTCTTCGTCACCGTCAGCGGCCGCAAGAACGGCCGCCTGCTGCAGGAGACCTACGCCAACAAGATCTACGCCAAGCGCGTCGGCGAAACGGTGCGCAGCGCCATCCAGATCACCACGGCCTCGGCCATCTGCGCCGTGCTCGACATGCTGGCCAACGGCAGCTTGCCGGCAAGGGGCTTCATCAAGCAGGAGGACATCGCGCTCGATGCCTTTCTCGCCAATCGTTTTGGCAAGGCCTATGCGCAGCATGAGATGGTTAGTCGGCTTGCGGGGTGAGGCGATCCTTCGCGCCCCCCTCTGTCCTGCCGGGCATCTCCCCCACGAGGGGGGAGATTGGCAGCTTCGGCGCTTCGCTCACTCTTACGACATTGGAAAATTGGCGAAAGCCCCGGTGACGGCCGATCTCCCCCCGTGTGGGGGAGATGTCCGGCAGGACAGAGGGGGGCGCTGTCCCGCCGGCATCAGACATTTCTGCCACCGTCGCAAACTAAACATGCAGTGCGTGCCCAAGCGCCTTCAGCGCCGCTTCCTGAAAACCCTCGCCCTGTGTCGGATGGGCATGGACGGTGCCGGCGATGTCCTCCAGCGTTGCGCCCATTTCCAGCGCCAACCCAAACGCCGTCGACAGTTCCGACACGCCCTGGCCGACAGCCTGGATGCCGAGCACCAGATGGTTGTCCGCACGGGCAACAACCCGGACGAATCCATCCTCACCCATCTTCGTCATCGCGCGGCCATTGGCAGCGAAGGGAAACAGCCCGACCTTGATCTCGCCGAGTCCCCTAGCCTCCTCCGGCGACAGGCCGGCGGTAATGAGCTCCGGATCGGTGAAGCAGACAGCCGGGATCGCTCGCTTGTCCCAGCTGCGCTTGTGGCCGGCGACGATCTCGGCGACCATTTCGCCCTGCGCCATCGCCCGGTGCGCCAGCATCGGCTCGCCGGTGACGTCGCCAATGGCAAAGATACCGCGCATCGAGGTGCGACACTGGTCGTCGATGCGGATGAATGTCCCCGCCCGGTCGAGGTCGATCTGCTCGAGGCCCCAGTCTTCGATCACTGGCTTGCGCCCGACGGTGACCAGAATCCTGTCGGCAGCGATCTTGGCATTCTTGCCGTCCTTCGTCTCGACCAGCAGCGCATCGCCCTTGGTCGACAACCCCTTGGCCTTGGCGCCCACGAGCACCTCGATGCCGAGCTCGGCCAGCCGCTTGAGGACCGGCCGGGTCAGCTCGGCATCATATTGCGCCAACACGCGCGGCAAGGCCTCGACCACGGTCACCTTGGCGCCCAGCTTGGCAAAGGCGATACCGAGCTCCAGCCCGATATAGCCGCCGCCGACCACCGCCAGCTTCTCCGGCACTTCGCTCAGCGCCAGCGCCTCGGTCGACGAGATTATCGGGCCACCGAACGGCAGCGACGGCAGTTCGACCGGCGCCGAGCCGGTCGCGATCACCACCGTTTCGGCGCGGACCACCTGCACGCCGATCTCGGTTTCGACCGCGACGGTCTTGCCATCGCGGAATTTCGCCCAGCCATGCACGGTCTTCACGCCCGCTTTCTTCAGCAGGCCGGCGACACCATTGTTCAGCCGGCTAACGATACCGTCTTTCCAGGCGATGGTCACGGCGAGATCAAGCGAAGGGGCTGCGACCGCAATGCCGAGTGGACTTTTGCCGCCGGCCATATGCGAGAGCTTCTCGAACTCCTCGGCCGCATGGATCAGCGCCTTGGACGGGATGCAGCCGACATTGAGACAAGTGCCGCCCGGTCTGCCGAACTCGACGATAACCGTGTCGATGCCGAGCTGGCCGGCGCGGATGGCGCAGACATAGCCGCCCGGACCGGCGCCGATGACCAGCAGCTTGCAGGAGATTTCTTTCATCATGTCACGCTCTTTTTGGCGAAGAAAGGCCCCCTCATCCGGCCGCTTCGCGGCCACCTTCTCCCCGCTGGGGAGAAGAGGCAGGCGCCGGCGCTGGCGACCTCCTCTCCCCTCGGGGAGAGGGTGGCCGTAGCAAAGCGGAGGCCGGGTGAGGGGGGCTTTGCGAACGTTCTCATTACTTCAATCCACAAAAATCAGCGCCGGCGTTTCCAGCAGCGTCTTGATCCGCTGGATAAACACCGCGGCATCCCAGCCGTCGACCACGCGATGGTCGAAGCTGGAGGACAGGTTCATCATCTTGCGCGGGATGAATTGCGTGCCGTCCCATACCGGCCGGACCATCATCTTGTTGACGCCGATGATCGCCACTTCCGGGTGGTTGATCACCGGTGTCGTCGCGACGCCGCCCATGGCGCCGAGCGAGGTGATGGTAATGGTCGATCCAGAGAGCTCGTCGCGCGTCGCCGTGCCGGATTTTGCCGCCTCGGCAAGTCTGACAACCTCGGCTGCACAGTCCCAGATGTCGCGCGCTTCGGCGTGCTTGACCACCGGCACCACCAGCCCCGCAGGCGTCTGTGCGGCGATGCCGATATGCACGCCGCCATGCTGGTGGATGATGCCGGCCTCGTCGTCGAACAGCGCGTTGAGGTTGGGCTGGTCGGCAATCGCCTTGACCATCGCCCGCATCAGGAACGGCAGCAGCGTCAGCTTCGGCCTGTCTGCGCCCGGCCGCTTCTCCTTGTTGAGCGCGGCGCGCAGATCCTCGAGTGCGGTGACGTCGATCTCCTCGACATAGGTGATGTGCGGGATGCGCGATTTGGCCAGCGTCATCTTCTCGGCGATCTTTCGCCTGAGGCCGACTATCTTGACGTCCTCGATTGTCTCGTTGCGGGCAAGGCCGGAAACCTTCGCGAGCTGCGGTCCGCGCGCCAGGAAAGCCTCGATATCCTCATGCTGGATGCGGCCGGCCGGGCCGCTCCCCACAACCTGCCGAAGGTCGATGCCGGCCTCTTTCGCCCTGAGGCGGACGGCGGGCGAGGCCAGCGGCTTTTCGCCTTCCGGACGCGGCGCACGGGCGACCGAGGGCTGCGACGCGCTTTTCGGTACGACCGGAGACGGCGCTGGTTTCGCTTGTGTCTCGGCCATCTTTGGCGACGGCTTCAGGACCGGTGTCGCGGCTTCGGGTTTGGAGGCTGCTGCCTTTGTCGGCGCCTCGGCCTTTGCAGCCTTTTCCGCCTTGGCATCCTCCGGCGCCACATTGCCGTCGCCGGCCACTTTCAACCTGACGATTGGCGAGCCGATCGCCACCGTGTCGCCGATCTCGGCGCCAAGCCAGAGGATCTCGCCATCGACGGGCGAAGGAATTTCGACCGTCGCCTTGTCGGTCATGACCGCGGCAAGCACGGCGTCCTCGCGCACGAGATCGCCGACCTTGACCTGCCATTCGACCAACTCGGCCTCGGCGACGCCTTCGCCGACATCGGGCAGCTTGATGACATATTCGCCCATCGTCTTCCCCCTCAGGCTTCCATCGTTTCGACGAGCGCGCGGCCTAGCCGGGCGGGACCGGGAAAATAGTCCCACTCCTGCGCATGCGGATAAGGCGTGTCCCAGCCGGTGACCCGCGCCACCGGCGCTTCCAGGTGATAGAAGCAGTTCTCCTGAACCAGCGCCGAAAGTTCGGCGCCAAACCCCGATGTCAGCGTCGCCTCGTGCACGATCACGCAGCGCCCGGTCTTGTTTACCGAGGCGACGATCGTCTCGAGGTCGAGCGGCAGCAGCGTTCTCAAATCAATGATCTCGGCATCGATGCCGGTCTCTTCGGCCGCCGCCTGGGCGACATAGACCATCGTGCCGTAGGCAAGCACGGTGACCGCAACGCCCGGCCGCCGGATCACCGCCTTGCCGAGCGGCACCGTGTAGTGGCCGTCGGCGACTTCGCCGAGCTCATGCTTTGACCACGGCGTCACCGGCCGCTCGTGGTGACCGTCGAAGGGGCCGTTGTAGAGCCGCTTCGGCTCCAGGAAGATCACCGGATCGGGATCCTCGATCGCGGCGATCAACAGGCCCTTGGCGTCATACGGGTTCGACGGCACCACGACCTTCAAGCCGGAGACGTGGGTGAACAGCGCTTCCGGGCTCTGGCTGTGGGTCTGGCCACCAAAAATGCCGCCGCCGGTCGGCATCCTGACCACGATCGGGCAGGTGAAATCGCCGTTAGACCGGTAGCGCAGCCGCGCCGCCTCCGAGACGATCTGGTCATAGGCCGGGTAAACATAGTCGGCAAACTGCACCTCGACGCAAGGCTTCAGGCCGTAGGCGGCCATGCCGATGGCCGAGCCGACAATGCCAGCCTCGCTGATCGGCGCATCGAAGCAGCGGCTCTTGCCATACTTCGCCTGCAGGCCCTGCGTGCAGCGGAAAACGCCGCCGAAGAAGCCGACATCCTCACCGAACACGATGACGCGCTCGTCGCGCGCCATCGACACGTCCATGGCGTCGCGGATCGCCTCGATCATCGTCCGCCTTGGCATGTCAGACCCCCGCCTGCTGGCGCTGGCGCCTGAGATGCGGCGGCATCTCGGCATAGACGCCCTCGAACATGTCGCGCGCCGAGGGCTTGCCGCCGGCATGCAGCGTGCCGTGACGCTCGGCCTCCCGCTGCGCTGCGATCACCGTTTCGAGGATCTCCGCTTCAGCCTGGGTGTGGCGTTCGTCCGACCAGACGCCGCGCTGGATGAGATGGTTCTTCAGCCTGACGATCGGGTCGCCGAGCGGCCAGGCGTCGGATTCGGCCTTCGGCCGGTAGGCCGACGGGTCGTCGGAGCTCGAATGGGCGCCGACGCGGTAGGTGACGTATTCGACCAGCGTCGGCCCGAGATTGCTGCGCGCCCGCTCCGCCGCCCATTTGGCCACCGCATGGACGGCGAGATAGTCGTTGCCGTCGACGCGCAGCGACGGGATGCCAAAGCCCAGTCCGCGGGCAGCAAAAGTGCCGGAGCCGCCGCGGGCGATGCCCTGGAAGGTCGAAATCGCCCACTGGTTGTTGACAACGTTGAGCACGACCGGCGCCTTGTAGGTCGAGGCGAAGACCAGCGCAGAATGGAAGTCGGATTCCGCCGTCGAGCCATCACCGATCCAGGCGGCGGCGATCTTCGAATCATTGCTGATCGCCGAAGCCATAGCCCAGCCGACAGCCTGGATATATTGCGTCGCCAGATTGCCGGAAATCGAGAAGAAGCCGTGCTCCTTCGACGAATACATGATCGGCAGTTGCCTGCCTTTCAGCGGATCGGCCTCGTTCGAATAGATCTGGTTCATCATCGTGACCATCGGATAGCCATCGGCGATGAGCAGGCCGGCCTGCCGATAGGTCGGAAAGTTCATGTCGCCCGGCGCCAGCGCCTTGCGAAAGGCGCAGCTCACCGCCTCTTCGCCGAGATGCTGCATATAGAAGGAAGTCTTGCCCTGGCGCTGCGCCATCTGCATGCGCGCATCGAAGCTGCGCAGGGTCATCATGTGGCGCAGCCCTTCCAGCAGTTCCTCATCGGAAAGCAGCCCGGCCCACGGCCCGACGGCCTCGCCGGCGCGGTTGAGCACGCGGATGATCGAGAAGGCCAGATCGCGGATGGTGCGCGGATCGACGTCGATCTCCGGGCGCGGCACCGAGCCGGCCTTGGGGATGGTCACATCCGAAAAATCCGGCGTCCCGCCCGGCCGCACCTCGGGTTCCGGAACATGGAAGCGCAACATTCCGGCATCGGCCATGGTCTCGGTCCTCCACTGTTGCCCGGCAGGATAGTTGCACACCGCCGAAGCAGTGCCAATTCGTCGGGCAGGGCTTCGCTATCGCAGGCTGCTTCCCCCGGCAGACAAGATGCAGATATGGCGGCGAAATTTCTTGTCTATCTTCCGCCGCCATGCGCAATTTGGCGAATGGTCCGGCCTGGTCTGGCGCAAGAGCACGTATTGCCTATGGCAGGATCGCTCGGTCGAGTTCCTTCGCGCCCCACTGTCCTGCCCGAGGTCGCGGCTTCATGCCAGCCTGGGTTCCTCGCCCCACGAAAGTGGGGAGAGGTGGCTCGGCGAAGCCGAGACGGAGAGGGGAACCGCGCCCATACGAAAGCCCCCTCTCCGGCCGCGTGGCCGCCCCCACGCCCCCCATCGCGCGGGGGGGGGACCCAGGGGGTGGGAGGGCGGCCGTCCATTTGGGC
>NZ_JAMYQT010000024.1:0-96449 GCF_040320985.1 Mesorhizobium sp. M0571 | reverse complement strand
TTGGGGTAGGGTCGGCCGGAGGGGCGGCTTCAACTGGCCCACCCCCCAAAACTTGGGGGCCCCCCGCCATTTGGCCCCCGCGGGGGATTTGGGGGCCACGAAGCCCAGCCACGCATGGCGGCTTTCAAGCGATTTCGCCACCGCAAAGACCAGCACGCAAAACGCAAGTGCGGCGGTGGCGACGAACTTGGTGCGCCTGAGCGCCGAAAGCTTGGCATCGGCGTCGGCGTCGAACCGGACGGCCGCGACGGATGCAAGAACCGGGGCTGGTCGTGACATGATGGGCCGCTCCTGATCGATTATGCGAACTTATCTAGTGTCGCCTCCGCCCGAAAGCGCGCCGCTGGCTCGCGGTGTGCACAATCGCGCACACAAACTTGACGAAGGTATTCATCTATTATGCAGCGCCAGTCTGGAATTGTTCCAAACTATGGGCCATATTGACGGCAACCACTGTTATGTGAGGACACAATGCGGCTTACCCGTCAGACCAACTACGCCATGCGCATTCTGATGTATTGCGCCGCCAATACCGAACGGTTGAGCCGCATCCCCGAGATCGCCGCCGCCTATTCGGTCTCGGAACTTTTCCTGTTCAAGATCCTGCAGCCGCTGGTCGAGCACGGGCTGATCGAAACCGTGCGCGGCAGGAATGGCGGCGTCAGGCTCGGCCGCGCGGCCGAAACGATCAGCCTGTTCGACGTCGTGCGGGTGACGGAGGAAAGCTTTGCCATGGCCGAGTGCTTCGAGAACGACGCCGCCGAATGTCCGCTGGTTGACAGCTGCGCCTTGAATTCGGCATTGCGCGAGGCGCTCAACGCCTTCTTCGCCGTGCTGTCGCGCTATACGATCGCCGACCTGGTGGCGGCGCGCCCGAATGTGCGACACCTGCTCGGCATCGACATGCTGGTGCAAAGGGCGCCCGCTGCCTGATTTTTGGCCTCGGCGCTGCCCCTCACCTGCCTGCCGGCATCCTCTCCCCGCATAGTGAGGGGGAGAGGGGCGCTGTCATCGGCCGTTTCGCCAATTCACCAACGTTGCAGGAAAGGCGCCAAGGCTGCGGCCAGCCCTTTCTCCCGTCACTATACGGGGAGAAATGCCCGGCAGGGCAATGAGGGGCGGCGCCGACTTCGACAATTGGCGCGCAAAGCACGAAGCGCGCGGTTGAAGGTCCGTTGAATATCAACAGGCCTAAGCTGCCGACTGCGGCAATACGAACGGCATGTTTCCTGCCGGCAACACGCCGACCTTCAGCCGGCAATCGAAGACTTTTTCGATCAGCTCGTCGCTGAGCACCTGTTGCGGCGAGCCTGTAGCGGCAAGCCTGCCGTGATGCATGACGAAAATCCGGTCGGCATACATCGCCGTCAAATTGAGGTCGTGCAAGATGGCGACCACGCCGCCGCCCCTTCTGGCGAAATCGCGGGCGATGTCCATGATGATCAGCTGGTGCTTGATATCGAGGCTGGACACCGGCTCGTCGAGGAACAGATAGCGCGGCTTGCCGTCGAGCACCGGCGCCCAGACCTGGCAGAGTACGCGGGCAAGCTGCACGCGCTGCTGCTCGCCGCCCGACAGCTCCTGGTAGAAGCGGCCGGCAAAGCCGTCGATGTCGACGCGCGCCAGCGCCCGCTCGGGCAGGCGCTGGTCCTCGCCGGGCAGCACGCCGGAACGCCCGCCGACCAGGCCGAGCCTGACGATCTCGCGCACCGTGAATGGAAAGGACAGCGTCGTCGCCTGCGGCAGCACCGCGCGCACCGTCACCGCCTCGACTGGCTTCATCGCAGATAGATTGCGGCCGTTGATGGTGACCTCTCCCGAATAAGCAAGATCGCCGGACAGTGCTCTGAGGAAGGTCGTCTTGCCCGAACCATTGGGGCCGACGATGGCCGCGATTTCGCCGGGCCGCGCCTCGAAATCGACATTGGCGACGATGCGCTTGCCGCCGATCGCCACCGAGACGTCGCGCGCTTCAATCATGCCCGCACTTCGATCATGAAAAGCCCCTTTCACAGGTCGATGACGCCGCGCTTGCGCAGCAGGATCCACAGGAAGAACGGCGCGCCGGCGACCGCGGTGACGATGCCGATTGGCAATTCCGCCGGGGCCACGATGGTGCGGGCGACCGCATCGGCCAAAAGCAGCAGCGCCGCGCCGAGCAGCGCCGATGCCGGCAGCAGGTAACGGTTATCCGGGCCGATCAGCAGACGCAGCAAATGCGGCACGACGATGCCGACGAAGCCGATGCCGCCGCTGACGGCAACGGACGCGCCGACCGCTGCCGAGACGCCGACGATCGCGGTGTATTTCAGCCGCTGCACCGGGATGCCGAGATGGCCCGCGGTGGCCTCGCCAAGCGCCAGCGCGTTGAGGCCGCGTGCCAGGAACGGCATTGCCGCCAGCGCCAGCACGATAACCGGCCCGACCGAGCTGATCTTCTGCCAGGTTGCGCCGCCCAGCGAGCCGAGCTGCCAAAAAGTCAGGTCGCGCAATTGCCGGTCGTCGGCCATGAAGATCAGGATGCCGGTCAGCGCCATGGCAAGCGCCGCCAGCGCGATGCCGGCGAGCAGCATGGTGGCGACCGAGGTCCGGCCTTGCCGCGTCGCGACCTGATAGAGCAGCAATGTCGTTGTCAGACCGCCGCAGAATGCAGCCAGCGGCAGAGCCAGGGTGCCGAGCGCCGAAGTCAGCGGCGCCAGCATGGTCGAGCCAAGCACGATGACGGCCACCGCACCAAGGCTCGATCCAGCCGAAACGCCGATCAGGCCGGGGTCGGCCAATGGATTGCGGAACAGCCCCTGCATGACGGCGCCGGACACGGCAAGCGATGCGCCGATCAGCACGCCAAGAATGACGCGCGGCAGGCGGATGTCATGGATAATCAGGCGGTCGCGGGCGCTCAATGCCGCGTCGCCGGGCGACGCGCTGAACAGCCAGTCGTGCATGACGCCGATGGCCGAGGCATCGGATGCGCCGGAGGTCAGCGACAACAGCACGGCGATAGCCAGCCCGACGCAGAGCAGCAGGATGACGAGGCGGGCGCGCCGCGAACGGTCACCCTCGGCTGCCGTCGCGATAATCCCCGCCGCACCGGCGATCGAATGATCGGCCATCGCGCTCAATCCGCGACCTGGCCGCCATAGAGCGCGACGGCGAGGTCGTGGATGGCGTCGGCCGTTCGCGGGCCGAAGCCGAGCAGGTAGCCGCCGTCCATGCGGATCAGCTTGCGGGCAGCACCCGCCGGCGTCGAAGCCACGGCAGGGTTCGAAAACAAGTCGTCATCCGGCGTGGCTGGCCCGGCATTGTTCATCATCAGGACCACGTCAGGCCCGGCGGTGATGACGGCCTCGTCCGACAATTGCTTGTAGCCGGCAAAGCCGTCGATGGCGTTGACACCGCCCGAAAGCTTGATGATGCCGTCGGCGGCGGTGTCGCTGCCGGAGGCAAGCAGCTTGCCGCCCTGCATCGACAGCACGAACAGGATGCGCTTGCGCTCCTTGATCGACGCGGTCTGGTTTTCGGCTGCCTTCAGCTTCACCTCGATCTCGGCCGCCACCGCATCGGCCTTGGCGTCGGCGCCGAGCGCCTTGCCGATGATGTGGATCTTTTCGAGAATGCCTTGATTGTCATAGCGCTCGGGCACCTCGATGAACGGGATGCTCGATTTCTTCAGCACGTCGACTGCTTCCTTCGGTCCGCTGCCGTGCAGTGCCAAAATACCCGACGGGTTGACCGACAGCACACCCTCCGGCGACAGCTGGCGCATGTAGCCGACATCCGGCAGCTCCATCGCCGCTTGCGGATAGCGGCTGGTCGAATCGCGCGCGACAAGACGATCCTGTTCGCCGAGCGCGTAGACGATCTCGGTGATCGAGCCACCGATGGCCACGATCCTCGAGCGGTCGGCGAAGCTTGCGGTGCCTTCGGCGGCCTGAGCCGGCATCAGCGCGGCAAAAGCCAGGAAAAGGGCGATCGCCGGCCCGAGCGCCAACCTCAGAACAGGCGGCGGCCTGGAGAAAAGAACCATCGTCGTTTTCCTCAGGCTGCGGTCGGGCTTGGGATGCGCGGCAGGTTCTCGGCTAAAAAGCGCCAGTCTTCGCGCTCGCTTTCGCCCTCATGCCGCTTGCCGAAAAACTGGATGATCATCTTGCCGTCGCTGCCATAGGCTTCGAGCGACGTGACATGGCCGTCCTTGGTCGGCTTGCGCACGGCCCAGACTTCATGGATGTGGTCGGTCCGCAGGTGCAGATGGAAGGTTTCGTCGAGCACGTTGAGCCATGGTCCCATCGGCTTGATCGAAGTGACGGGGCCGGAATGGATCTGGATGCAGCCGCGATTGCCGACAAAGCACATGATCGGCATGGCGCCCGCGGCGGCGTGGTGGAACATGGCGCTCACCGCATCGTTGTCGACCAGCCAGGCGTAGTCCTGGCCGACCATGCGCACCGCCTGGCGGCGGCTGAGCTTCAGTGTTTTCAACATGCCGAAGAACTGGTGCACGTCGGTCAGCTGGCTCCAGCGGTCGCGCAGATCGTCGACGCTCGCCGGATTGTCCGCCGTCTCGGTCTCGTCGTCGGCCGCTCCCGCTGAAATCGCCACCGCCGGTTCCTGGTTCGGCGATTCCAGCCCGGCCACCAGCTTCTGATAGGCGTAGAGGTTGGACGCAGGTCTGAGATGCACCTTATGCACCGCCTCACCTGCAGCGTCGAAGAACTGCAGGCTGCGGCGAATGTCGGCGCCGTCGCGCTTTTCCACGGCAAAGCCGTGCGCCCAGACCTTCGGGAAAATCCGCAGGTCGATGTTTTCGCCGAGCACCATGGCATTATGATTGCCGGTGACGACCTTGTCGTAGACGCCGATCTTCTCGTGCACCGCGCTTTCATTGCGGGTCAGCGCCATCACCTCACCGACGGCTTCCAGGCCGGTCAGGAGGTCGTTGACACGCGGCTCGACGCGCACGACCCCGTCGCCGCAATGCGCGGCGACCAGTTCGGCCTCCGAAATACCGAGTTGGGCAGCGAGGTCGCGCTCGCGCATCTTCGAATTGTCTGCCCGTGCCCGCCGGATCTCGTGCGGGGCGGGTTTTACGCGCTGGTCCATTTCTACACCTACTTGTTGAGGATGAGCTTGCCCTGCCGGGTGATCTTCAACCGGTAGAGCGCACCGTGATGCTCGATGCCGATCTCGTGTTCGCCCTGGAACAACGTGTTGCTGGACAGCGTTCTCACGGCCGATTGGACCCGGTCGAAACGGACGGAATTTTCGTCGGAACGGCGGACGCGATAGCGAAAGTCGCTGGGATTGTGCGTGTTCATTGGTTCGATCCCTTTCCTGTGCCGGGCATCTGGCTCGGCGCTGCGTGAATGCCGATTCAATTCTTGACTCGAATGATCATGTTATCTAGCAGTGCAATACCGGAGTAAATGAGTCAACATTTAAGAAGCCGGACGCGATGAAAAATGCCAGCGAGCCTCAAGCCAGCCAGCATCGAACATGGATTTTTGGAGTTGCAGCATGGGGTTGGCGAATTGGGGACGGCTGGCCGGCAGCGGCCTGGCGCGCGGGTCGACGGCAAGCAAAATGGGGTCTATGGCAAGCAAAATGGCTGCATTGCTGGCCGGCGCGGCGGCGATCCCGCTGCTCGCCACACCGGCCGGCGCCCAGCAGGCCGCCCAACCGGCAACGGACCAGCAGCAGGCTGACCCGGCACAACAGCCCGAACAGGCAAAGCCTGCCCCGGCGGGTACCACGCTGCTCGACAAGATCCTGATCCTCAGCCGCATAGGCGAGACGGCGATCGAGTCGCTCGCTTCAGCCAGCCATGTCGATCAGGAACAGCTCGAGCGCCGCATGGCGACGACGCCCAACGAAATGCTGTTCGGTGTGCCGGGTGTCGCGGTTCAGGCCGACGCAAGGCGTGTCAGTTCCAGCATCAACATCCGCGGCCTGCAGGACTTCGGCCGCGTCTCCGTCATCGTCGACGGCGCCCGCCAGAATTTCCAGCGCTCGGATCATGGCACGCAATCGACCTTCTACATCGATCCCGAGTTGATCAAATCCGTCGATGTGATCCGCGGCCCGGTCGCCAATACCCACGGCTCCGGGGCGATCGGCGGCGTCGTGTTTTTCGACACCAAGGATGCTCAGGATTTCCTCAGGCCCGACGAAACCTGGGCGGCATCCGCGACCGGGCGCTACGAAAGCAATGGTGAGGGCTGGACCACCAGCGCCACCGGCGCGTATCGGATAAACGAGAATTGGGACGTGCTCGGCAATATCGTCTACCGCGACTATGACGACTACAAGGATGGTGGCGGCGACACTGTAGCGGGTACCGGCTTCGACGTCTTGAGCGGCCTCCTCAAGACGACCATCCGCCCCAGCGAAAACAGCGAGCTGAAGCTGGGCTGGATTGGCTCGAGTGACGGATGGACCGAGACCAGCGGCAGCGCGCCGGTGAACGACGCCGACCTGAAGGCGAATACCTTCACGGCCCGCTACAACATCACCGATGAAGACAAGAGCTGGCTCGATCTCCACATCAACGCCTCCTACAACAAGACCAAGCTCGATCTGACAACCCTTGTCCCTCAAAACAGGTTTGATCCGGTCACCGGTTTGCCCGTACTTCTGCCGGCGGGTTCGAAATCGACGTTCGACATCGGCACCTCCGGCATCGACATCTGGAACACGTCGAGATTCGAGACCGTTGGGATCGCGCATGAGCTGACCTATGGCGGCGACTGGGTCGGCGACGATGTCGAGACAGGCGGCACGGCAGGCGGCGACAGTTTTTACACGCCCTCGGGCGATAGAAACGTCTCCGGCGCCTACGTCCAGGACAAGCTCACCTGGGACTGGCTCGAGGTCATCGCCGGGTTGCGCTACGACAGCTACAAGCTCGACAGCGATGTCGGCGAAACCTCGGGTGACCGGCTGTCACCACGCATCACAGTGCGGCTGCCCGTTCGGTCCGGGCATCCCGATCTGCTTCCAGTATCAGAACTTCGCCAAGGCCAAGATTCACGGTTTCGAGATGGAGGGCGTCTATGACGCAGCCTGGGGCTTTGCCGGGCTTTCGGCGTCGTTCACCGATGGCCACACCATCTCCTATGAAGGCGAACGGGCGGACCTTGTCACCGTCCCCTCCTCCCAGATCACCGGGCAACTCGGCTTTCGCTTCCTCGAGGACAGGCTGACCGTCGGTGGCGAGGTGCAATACAATGGCAAGCCGCAGGGCAACCCGGTGGCCAAGGACTATACGCTGGTCAATGCCTTCGCCAGCTACCAGGCGACCGACAATTTCAAGGTCGATTTCCGCGCCGACAATCTGTTCGACGTCAAATACGCCAACCCGCTGAACGCGTCGACTACCAGCGTCGTCTATGAGCCAGGCGTCACCCTGAAGCTGGCGGCGACCATGCGCTTTGGAGGCTGACGACAATGACTGGCGTGACGGCATTCCTTCGTCTTTTGATCGCGGCGCTGGCAATGTCGCTTGTTGCGGCTCCGGCATGGACACAACAGCAAGCACCTGCGCTGATCCTCGAGCTCAACGGCGCGCAGCCTTCCGACAAGGGCTGCCGCTTGACCTTTGTGGTCACCAACAATCTCGGCGCCGATCTTTCCAAGGCGGCATTCGAGATCGCGCTGTTCAACGAGGCCGGCGTCGTCGACCGGCTGACCGTGCTCGACTTCAAAGAGCTGCCGGCAGGCAAGACCAAGGTGACGCGTTTCGACCTTGCCGGCACGGATTGCGGCAAGGTCAGCCGCGTGTTGATCAACAGCGCCACGGAATGCGCCGGCGCCGAGCCGAATGCCTGCATGCGCGGGCTGAAGACGCAGACCAGGACCGGCATCGCCTTCGGGGTCTGAATTTTGGGACTGGAACCCGCATTCGCACGAAACACCGTCGCATGGCCGATGGCCGGTTTCCTGCCGCCGGAACCGGACGATCCGGATTTCGCCATTCCGCGCGGGGCGCTGCGGGTTTCGCCGCGCGACAGGCCGGAAGACAATTACATCGCCGATGCCGACGGCGAATTGACGACGGTGCCTGCGGAGCCATTGCGGCAGACGCGACAGATGCAACGGCGCCGCAACTGGACGGTGGCGATCGCCTGCTCTTGCGCATTCCACGCAGCGGTGGCGCTGGCCTTCCTCACGCTGCCGGACGACAGACCAAGCATCGAAGGCGCCGACCAGCAGGGCGACATGCTGCTCGGCGCCGATCCGCAGCAGGCGGCCGGCGATATCGGAGACGACCCGGAAGTGGCCAATGTGACGATGGTGACCATGCTGGACGCCAAGCCGGTCGAAACGGTCGAGGCGCAGGCGGCCGCGGCAGAGGAGACGCTCCAGCCGGTCACCGATGCGGCGGAAACATCCGACAAAGAGGTGGTTGAGCCGATCAGCGAGGCGACCGCGGACACCACTGCTCTTGCCGACCGGACCGAGCCTGCGCAACCTGTCCAGCCGGCGCGCCAGGACCCGTCGCCCGACATTCTTGCGACAGACGGGCTGGTGCCCGCCGACGACAATGCCGTGCCGCCGCCAGTCAGTGCGGTCGAAACGGCCGAGCCTGCCGAGACGAGTGCGCCGGCACCAACCGACGCGGCGCCGGCCGAAACGGTCGAGACGACCGAGACCGTCGTCGCGGCGGAAGAACCGAAGCCGGACAAGCCGAAGCCCAGGCAGCCGAAGAAGGCAACCGCAAAGAACAAGCCGGCCAGGAAAGCTGAACCGAACGAGGCTGAAAAGCCGGCCCTGCGCAAGAAGGCGGGCAAGGCACTGGCCAAAGCCGACACCAAGAAGAAAAAAGCCGGCTCTGGCGGCCGTGACGAAACGGATGTCGCGCGCGGCATGACCGACGGCAAGAAGGAGGGCAAGATCCTGACCGCCAGCAGGGGCGGAAAATCCGGCATCGGCAATGCAGCCGTCACGAACTATCCCGGCAAGATCCGATCAAAACTGGTGCGGGCCTTCAATTCGACACGGACGCGCGCCACGGGCACAGCCACGGTTGCCTTTACTGTCGCCTCGAACGGCAGCGTCCGGTCAGCCAGGCTGACGGGCAGTTCAGGCGTTGCCGCGCTGGACAAGGCCGCACTCGACGCAGTCCGCCGGGCTTCGCCGTTTCCCCCGATTCCAGATAGAGCCGGTCGCTCGGCCTGGCAGTTCGAGGTGCCGCTCGGTATCAGGTAACGATCATCCACAAGGCCATTTGCCAGCAGGCTGATTTTGCGGGCGTCATTTCTGAAAGGACAGCCAATGTACATAGTCATGAACCGCTTCAAGGTGCAGAACGGCTCCGAGGGCGCCTTTGAGGCGGTCTGGAAGAACCGTGACTCCAGCCTTTCGCAGATGAGGGGTTTCAAGGAATTTCATTTGCTGCGCGGCCCGGCCAACGAGGCCGAGGGCTACACGCTGTTCGCCTCGCATACGGTGTGGGCGAGCTACGAAGATTTCGTCGCATGGACCAAATCCGAGAATTTCCGCGCCGCGCATCGCAATGCCGGGTCCAGCAAGGTGCACTATCTCGGCCATCCGCAGTTCGAGGGCTTTTCAGTCGTCGAAGGCGCGTAGCTAAGCTTATGCCGCGGCCAGCAGGCTGGCATTGCCGCCCGCCGCCGTGGTGTCGACGCAGACGGCGCGCTCATGGGCGTAGGCTGCCGGATTGAGCACTTCGCTGACCAGCGGCACGATCGGGCCGGCGCGGTCAGCGATGACCTTGCGCACGATGCGCGCGGCCTCGGGCGTACCGGAAAAGGCAACGACATCGACCCGCAGCGAGCGCGCTTCGACCGGGTCCGGACGGCCGTCGATCGCCGCCAGCGGCAGGCCCTTGCCGGTCAGCGCCGACAGTGCCGCCGGCGCGCCGGGTGCGACGGCAAGCACGGCATTGCCGGCGGCCAGCGCCTGGATCGTCTGGGCAAGCAGCGTATCCGCGTCGGGACCGAGGCAGAGCACACGTCCGCGCGGCGACAGCGACAGCGTGTTGGCCTCGCCGGTCGGCCCGGGCAGGTCGACCTGGCCGAAATCGATGCCGGCGGCAGCGCCGATGGCCGCGGCACCCTTGCCGCGCAGATGCTTTCTCAGGATGGCGACGCGGTCCGGCCGCATCGACCAGCCGCCAAACGCCGGATCCGGCAGATTGTCGGCAAGCTCGGTCGCCGTCACCTTGCGGCCTTCGGCAAGATGGGTGCCGGCCTCCGGCCCCTTGCGGAAGCGCCTGAGATAATGCGGTCCGCCGGCCTTCGGCCCGGTGCCGGAAAGCCCCTCGCCGCCGAACGGCTGCGCGCCGACGACGGCGCCGATCTGGTTGCGGTTGACGTAGATGTTGCCGGCATGGATGCCGTCGACGAAATGCTGGGCGCGGCCTTCGATGCGGGTGTGCAGGCCGAAGGTCAGGCCGTAGCCCTTGCGATTGATCGCGGCGATCACTGCATCGATCTCGTCGGCATCGAAGGTGGCGACATGCAGCACCGGGCCGAACACCTCGCGCTCCAACTCTTCGATGCCCTTGACCCGAAAGACGTGCGGGGCGACGAAGCGGCCATCCTTCGGCGCTTCGAGCTTGGCGATCAGCCGGCCCTGCAGGCCCATTTTCGTGCAATAGTCGCGAATCGACGCTTGCGCCTCGTCGTCGATGACCGGGCCGACATCGGTCGAGATCCGCCACGGATCGCCGAGGCTGAGCGCTTCCATCGCCCCCTTCAGCATCGCCAGCATCTTCTTCTCGACGTCCTTCTGCACGTAGAGAATGCGCAAGGCCGAGCAGCGCTGGCCGGCGCTCTGGAAGGCGGAGGCGAGGATGTCGCGCACCGCCTGTTCGGGCAATGCGGTGGAATCGACGATCATGGCGTTGAGGCCGCCGGTCTCGGCGATCAGCATGGCATCGGGCGTTGCAGTCTCGGCCAGCTGCTTTTCGATCAGCTTGGCGACCTCGGTCGAGCCGGTGAAGCAGACGCCGGCAATGCGTGGATCGGCGGTCAGCGGGCCGCCGACCGAGGGACCGTCGCCGGGCAGAAGCTGGATGACGTCTTCTGGCACGCCGGCCTGGCGCAGCAGTTCGACGGCGCGGAAGGCGATCAGCGGTGTCTGCTCGGCAGGTTTGGCGATGACCGAATTGCCGGTGACGAGTGCCGCCGCAATCTGGCCGGTGAAGATGGCCAGCGGAAAGTTCCACGGCGAGATGCAGGCGATGGCGCCGCGCGCCTCCGTTCCCACTTCGGCATTGGCTGCCTCGGCAGCATAGTAGCGCAGGAAGTCGACCGCCTCGCGCACCTCGGCGACGCCGTCGGCCAGCGATTTGCCGGCCTCGCGGGCGGCAAGCGCAAAGAACTCGACGGCGTTCGCCTCGTAGAGATCGGCGGCGCGGTTGAGGATGGCGGCGCGCTCGGCGACCGGGCGCCTTGCCCATGCCGGCTGTGCCTCAACAGCGAAGCGCACGGCTGTCCCGACCTGCTTGGCGCCGGCCTCGCTGACCGTGCCGACCACTTCCGAAGGCCTCGCCGGGTTGACGACCGGACGCTGCTTGCCATAGCCCGCCGCGCGGCTGATCGGCTTGGCGTGCCAGCGGTCCGGGCCGGCGAACTCAGCCCTGGCCTTGTCGATCGCAGCCAGCGTCAGCGTGTCGGTGATATCGAAGCCCTTGGAATTGCGTCGGCTGGGGCCAAAGATCGCCGACGGCGGAACGATCGCCGGATTGGCGGCGGGGCCTTGTTTCTCCACCGTTTCGAGCGGGTCGCGGGCAATGTCCTCGGGCTCGACCTCCTCATCGGTAAGCTGGTGGACGAAAGAGGAATTGGCGCCGTTTTCGAGCAGCCGGCGGACCAGGTAGGCAAGCAGGTCGGAATGCGCGCCGACCGGCGCGTAGATGCGGCAGCGCGTGCCTTCGGCCCGCCGCACCGTCTCATGCAGCGCCTCGCCCATGCCATGCAGCCGCTGGAACTCGAATGTATCGCGGTCCGTCGTCATCGACAGGATGGCGGCGACGGTGTGGGCGTTGTGGGTAGCGAACTGCGGATAGATGCGGTCGGTCATCGACAACAGCTTCTTGGCGCAGGCCAGGTAGGACACGTCGGTGTTGGCCTTGCGGGTAAAGACCGGATAGCCGTCGAGCCCGAGCGTCTGCGCCCGCTTGATCTCGGTGTCCCAATAGGCGCCCTTGACCAGCCGCACCATGATCGTGCGGTCGTATTTCCTGGCCAGCGCATAGAGCCAGTCGATGACGAAGGCGGCGCGCGGCCCGTAGGCCTGCACGACGACGCCAAAGCCGTTCCAGCCGGCAAGCTCCGGCTCGGCCAGCACCCGCTCGATCACGTCGAGCGACAAATCGAGGCGGTCGGCCTCCTCGGCGTCGATGTTGAGCCCCATGCGCGAATGGCGCGCCGCCAGCGCCAGCGACAACAGCCGCTCGGCCATGACAGGCAGCATCGTTTCCTTCTGCGTCACCTCATAGCGCGGATGCAGCGCCGACAGCTTGACCGAGATGCCATGGTTCTGGCGGATGTCGGGGCCGTTGGCGCCGGCATCGAGCGAGGAGATGGCGTCGGCATAGGCCTTGAGGTAGCGCAATGCGTCGGCCTCGGTGCGGGCCGCCTCGCCCAGCATATCGAAGGAATAGAGATAGCCCTTCTGCGTCATCGGCCGGCCGCGCCTGACGGCCTCGGCGATCGTGCGGCCGATCACGAATTGCTCGCCCATTTCGCGCATGGCGGCGGCGACTGCCTTGCGGATGACCGGCTCGCCCAGCCGGCGCACCATGGCGCGCAGCGTGCTTTCGATGCCGCCCTCGCCTTCATCAAGCACGCGGCCGGTCAGCATCAGCGCCCAGGTCGACGCATTGATGAAGATCGAGCTCGAGCCGCCCGAATGCGCCGACCAGTCGTGCGGCGCGATCTTGTCGGCGATGAGGTCGTCCATCGTCTCTGTGTCGGGCACCCGCAGCAGCGCTTCGGCCAGGCACATCAGCGCCACGCCCTCCTTGGTCGAGAGGCCGTAGGCCGACAGGAACACTTCCATCAGCCGCGGATCGGACGAGCCGCGCACCGCCCGCACCAGATCGGCGGCACGGGCCGAAATCGCCTTGCGGTCTTGCACGGACAGCCCGGCTGCCTCGGCCAGCCGCTTCACCGACTGGTCCTCGTCAGGCAAATAGTTGGCACGGATCTGCTGGCGGATGGCGTCGAGCGCTGGCATGGCGGTCCTGTAGAACGAGCGTACGGGAGCGGGCCGGCGGTCACCGGACCGAATGGCGCAAGCTAACATAAGTAGGGATTTCGGTCGGTCCAAAGAAATCGACAGGACAGGTCGATTGATCTACTATTTGGCCAGTTTATCTCCGATTTGACTGGAAATCTGATGACAGAAGACCAATTGGACCGCATCGACAGGAACATCCTGTCGGCGTTGGGTAGCAATGGCCGGCTTTCCATGTCGGAACTGGCGGCAAGAGTCGGCCTGTCGAAGACGCCGGTGCAGGCGCGGGTGAAGCGGTTGGAGAAGGACGGCTTTATCAGGGGCTACCAGGCGATCATCGACCGCGAGCGCATGGGCGAAGGCCATGTCGCCTTCGTCCAGGTGAAACTGTCCGACACCCGCTCGGCCGCGCTCGACGCCTTCAACCGCGCCGTGCAGGCGGTGCCGGAGATCGAGCAGTGCCACATGATGGCGTCGAGCTTCGACTATCTGCTGAAGGTCCGCACCACCGACATCGCCGCCTACCGCCGCGTGCTCGGCGAGCGCATCTCCGCTTTGCCGCACGTCGCCCAGACCTCGACCTTCGTCGCCATGGAGACGGTGAAGGATCGCTAGCCGCTCAATGGCTTCGCCAGTTTATCCGGCTCGTTGAAGGCGCTCCTGAAATTGCTCCTCGATCGCCCTCAGGAAATGGTCGGACGCCGACGTCCATCCAAAGAGCGTCTGCACGAGCGTTATCGAGGCGTCATGATTGCTCCTGGGAGCATCCGACGCGATGGGCTCGCTGGTGCAGTCCGTCAGCAATATGCAGTGATAATCCCTGAAAAAGGCATCCCGAATGGTCGACTCTACACAAACGCTGGTCGTGCACCCTGTCACGATCAGGTGTTTGACGCCTGCGGTCTTCAGGACCGCATCGAGTTCGGTCTCGTAGAAACCGCTGAACCGGGTTTTGTAGAGGACGACATCCCCTGCCTCCGGCTTCAGGTCATTGACGATATCTGTTCCCCAAGTGTCACGGATCAGAATCCGGCTCTCGCTGCCATCCGGCGCTGTCATGTTCTCACCGACGCCAAAGATCTGGAGATGTCGGACACGATTGGGGGCATCCGATGTCCCGAGATCCGAAAGGTCAGAATGATATCCCATCTTCAGATAGATGACGGGCAGTCTCGATTTGCGAGCGGCCGCTATTACACTTGCAGTAGGGCGGACAGCCCGTTGAATCCCGGAAATGTCGATGCCGGCTCTGTCGAACATCCCACCTTTCGAGCCGAAGTCATTCTGCATGTCCACGACGAGAACTGCAGTCTTGGCGGGGTCAACTGAAACAGGTTGAGGCTTTGCGTCGATGACAAGTGGCTGCATTTCATCCTCCCACACCTGAGGGATCGCACTTTGCGCCTTGGTTATCATGATCAGCGACGCTGCATCGTGTCAACAATCGTCTACATCGTTGCTTTGGCGGCCTAGAAACTGCTTGCCGCAGACAAGTCCAAACCTCACTCCGCCAGCGTCTTCAGGAACGCAACCAGCGCCGCCCGCTCACGATGCGAAAGCTGCAGGGGGTGGACTTCGGACACGCCTTCGACACTCGCCGGCGCCTTCGAATAATGCGCCACGACCTCGTCCAGCGAGGAAAACTGCCCGGCATGCATATAGGGCGGCCGGGTGGCGGCACCCCGCAGCGACGGCGTCTTATAGGCGCGGACGAGTTCCGGCCCGGCCTTGACCATGAAGCGCAGCTCGCGGCAGGCATCGGCGTCGCCGTCGCGAAAGGCGCCGAAACAGTTGAACGGATCGGCCTCGACCTGCGCCACCGCGTCGACGCGGCCGCGATCCGGCGGCAGACCCGCGACCGGCGGCACGCCGGTGTTGTGAAAACTGCCGTCGGCAAAACGCGGGCCGTTATGGCACGTCACGCAATTGGCCTTGCCGATGAACAATTTCAGGCCGAGGATTTCGTCTGGCGAAAAGGCGGCGTCGCCTTTCGGCTTGGCGCCCGCCACCAGATCAATGGCAAAGCGGTCAAAGCGCGTCTGCGGCGGCGCGATCGAGCGCTCGAAGGCGGCGATCGCCTTGCCGATATTGGCGAAGACGTGATTGACCTCCTCGGCCTGCGCCTCCGGCATGGCATTCCAGGCCGCCTTCTCGGCATCGGTACCGAGCGGACTGGCATTGGCCGGCACGCCGGAAAGGTCGGGCAGCGCCCCGAAGATACGCTCGTAGCGCTCGCCGAAGCGGGCCTTGATGTAATGCGCGAAGGCGGCGCGGTTGCCAGCCTGCTCCAGCGGATTTTCGAGCGGGGTCAGCGCCTGCGCCCACAGGCTGTCGCGCCGCCCGTCCCAGAAGAACCAGGGATCATGCGCGACGCCGGCCAGCGGCATGGTGCGCCGGTTGGTGCGGCCGACGCCGACGGCTTGCGGCAGGTCGTCCTGGAACTGCCGGTCGATCTTGTGGCAGGTCGAGCAGGATACGGTGCCGTCGCCGCTCATCCCCGTGTCGAAAAACAGCGTCGAGCCAAGTGCGGCGGCTGCCGGCACATCGGCGAAGCGATTGGTGGTGTCCGGCTTCAGCGACGGCAGTCTCGACAGCGCCAGCGAGGCGATGGTCTGCTTTTCGGCGTCGGAAAATTCCGGCCTGCCGCAGCCGACGAGCACCGCCACCATCACCAACGCGAGAAGACTGGAAAGCTGGCTCATCTGTGGCTCACAGCACCACGTTGAAGACGACCGTGTCCGAACCGGCCGCGGCCGAGATGGCAAAGTGCAGCTGCCACCATCCGCTCATCGTGAATTTCACCCCGTCGATGCGATAGCGTCCCTCGCCGAGGTAATCGGTAGCCTGCGGGCTGGTCGGCAGACCGTGCTTGTGCTGCGGCATGCCGCCGGAAATCGTGATTGCAGCACCTTCCACCGGCGCACCCTCGACGGTTTTCAGTGTCAGCAGCCAGGATTCCAGTTCGCCCTGCCGAATGACGCCCTTCTCGGGCTCGAAAGTCGCCACGAACAGCTTGTTCGCCGTCGTCTTGGAACGGCCTACGTCCGAGCTGCGCTGCGGCGCATGCGGCGCCGTCAGATAGACGACGGCCAGCACGCCGGCGAGCAAGGCAGCCAGGCCGAGGCCTCCAAGAAGATAACGCCATAACGATGCCAAACCCATTCCTGTTCTGCGAATAACGTTTCGCTGAGCGGATCGCGTCCCACGCCCCTGTGGGAAATCGCGCCCAGCGCAAGAATCCGCCAGCGCCAAGCATGGCGCTGCCGATCGCAAAAAGCTACAGCACCGCAATCGCAGGGATGGAGGAGAACTTCATGGCAGGAAATGGCGTCGCCTCGATCGGCGAGTGCATGCTCGAGCTTTCGGGCCAGGCCGGGCCGAACTGGCGCATGGGCTTTGCCGGCGACACGTTCAATACCTTGTGGGCGCTGCATGCCTTGAGCGGCGAGCGGCCGGCGACCTATGTATCGGCGTTCGGCGACGACCCGTTCTCGCGCGACCAGATCAAATTCCTTGCTGAAAACGGCATTGGCATCGGCGCCAGCCCGGTCATACCGGGCGCCCGCCCCGGCCTCTACGCAATCACGCTGACCGGCGCCGAACGCTCATTCACCTATTGGCGCGCCGATGCAGCCGCGAGGCAGCTCGCTTCGGACCCAGCCGCTTTGGCGAAAAGCCTTGAAAACCAAGCGCTTGTCTATTTTTCCGGTATAACCTTGGCAATCCTCGACGACAATGCGCGCAAGACATTGCTGACGGCCGTGGCCAAAGCGCGGGCGGCCGGGTCGCTGATCGCCTTCGATCCCAATTACCGGCCGCGGCTGTGGCGCCAACACGAGGAAGCGCAGGCCGCCATGCTCGAGGCGCTTGCCGTCGCCGACATCGCGCTGCCGACTTTTCCCGACGAGCAGATGCTGTTCGGGGACGCAGCACCGCACGCAACCGCCGAACGGCTGCGAAAGCTGGCCGGCGAAGTCGTCGTCAAGAACGGCGAGGAACCGGCGCTGATCGCCCGGAACGGCAGCTTGCAATCGGTGCAGGCGGTGCATGTCGCCGCCCCCCTCGACACCACCGGCGCCGGCGATTCCTTCAACGGCGCCTATCTCGCCGCCCGCCTTGCCGGCCATGCCCCGGAAGAAGCGGTGCAGCGTGCCCATCGCGTCGCCGCCGCCGTCGTGCAGGTGCGCGGCGCCCTGGCGCCGTTCGAGACGTTGAGGGCAGCTTTCGAAGGAATTGCTATCTGACCTTGATGACGACCTTGCCCTTGGCGCGTCCTGTTTCGACATAAGCCAGAGCCTCATTGGTCGCTTCGAATGGAAAGACCCGATCCACAACCGGGCGGATCGCGCCGGATTCGATGAGGGAGGTGATCTTGCTCAGCTGATACCCTGCGCCCACATGAAAAGGAACGAAAACCTCACGCCACGGCGCTTGGATTTGGCCCGGATACCGCGGCTCAGAAAGCGCAGCACCAGCCTCAGCATTAAATTCAGTCCCTTTTCCCTGGCAAACTCGGGATCCGGTGGACCGGAGATGGAGATGAGCTTCCCACCCGGTTTCAGCACGCTCAGGGATTTTTCGAGTGTTTTGGCGTCCTGACTGTTCAAGACGACATCGTAGCCCGACAGAACTTTCTCGAAGTCATCTTTCCTGTAGTCGACGACAACATCGGCGCCGAGACCTTTGACCAGATCGGCACTCGCTGCGCTCGCCGTTGTCGCAATGGTCGCGCCGAGGTGCTTGGCCAACTGAATGGCGAATGTTCCCACGCCGCCGGAACCAGCCTGAATGAAGACCTTCTGTCCCTTCTTCAGGTTTGCCCTTTCAATGAGCGTCTGCCAGGCGGTCAGACCGACCAGGGGAATCGAGGCCGCCTCCTCCATGCTGAGATTCTCAGGCTTCAAGGCCACGTCGGCTTCGTTCACGGCGATGAATTCGGCGAATGTCCCAATCCGGCCATCGCGCGGCCGCGCATAAACATCGTCGCCGCCTTTGAACTTGCGGACTTTCGATCCCACGCGGATAACCTTCCCAGCCACGTCGTGGCCCAGGATGAAGGGTCGGCGATAAGGCAGGATGAGCTTGAATTCTCCGGTTCTGATCTTGGAATCGAGCAGGTTCACCCCTGCGGCATGGACCTCGACCAGGACATCGCTGTCCTGGAGCTCCGGCTCCGGCATCTCGGCCAGCCGCAGAATGCCCTTTTTATTATGCTTATCGACAACGAATGCCTTCATGGCAGTTACTTTCTAAAAATGTCTGTTGGTGTTCCGGGACGAAACAAGCCGAACGTTTTCAGCTGCATAGCCGCCCTGCGGAAAGGCCTCAGTCCTCGAGGAAGGACAGGGCTTTCGGGACAAAATCGGCATGGTTCTGAAAGACCCCGCCATGCCCGGCATCCGGGTAGATAACCAGATGCGCCCCCGGGATACGCCCGGCGAGATCGTAGGTATTGCTGCTCGGCACCATCCTGTCCTGGTCGCCGTTCGCAACCAAAGTGGGAATGCGGATGGCGCTCAGATCTTGCGGCGCCTGCAGTCCATAGGCCTTGATCGCCTTGAGTTGCGCGCCGAACGCGCTCAGCGATACCGCCTTGTCCCGGTTGGTCCGGCGCTCTTTCAGCCGTTGCAGAAATGCGTTTGCGGCGCGGCGCCCATTCGGCGTCCTTGTGAAGAAGAGATAGTATTTCGGATCCCGCAAAGTCAGCGCGCCCTTGATCATGTCCACGATCGTCAGCGGCGTCACCTTCTCGATCCCTTCGCCACCGGCCGGGCCTGTGCCAGCCAGTATGAGTTTGCGCACAAGCTCAGGCTCAGTCAGCACAATCTGCTGCGCCACGAAACCGCCGAGTGAAAAGCCGAAGAGGTCGACTTCTTCGAACCCCAGCGCCCGGATGAAGGCGACCGCATCCCGTGCCATGCCGGAAATGGTCGACGGAGTCTTGCCACCCGAAGCGCCGATGCCACGATTGTCGAAGGCAATCACCCGCCGGGTCGCAGCGAGGCCATCGACGATGCGCGGATCAAAATTGTCCAGCTGAGCAGCCAGATGGTTGAGCAGGACCACCGGCACGCCCGTTCTGGGCCCGAGTTCCCGGTAGGCAAAGGCTGTGCCGCCGACATCGACCGAGCGCGTTGGCGCGTCCTGGAACAATGCCGCCGAACGCGGCGATCGATTGGATGTATGTGTCATGCTTGGCGCCTCCGTCTCGTAGGGCCTGACCAAATGCGTTGTGGTTGCTAGTCGCATGTGCGTGAAATCCGCTGGCTCGCTGTTGTTCAGACCGGCAAGCGGAACTGCTTGCGCAGGCTCTTGTCGAAAATCCCCGCGGGGGCAAAGCGGCGCAACAGGCTGACCTGGCGCGCTGCCTTGCCGGCGGTATAACGCCGTCGCGGACTGGCATCGGTCGCCGCCTTGACGACCACATCCGCCACCACTTCCGGCCGATCGGCTTTGGGCATCACATCGCCCAGCAGCGCCTTGAACCCGGCTCGAGCCCGATCGTATTCCTTCAACAGCGAATCCGGCTCGATGCCGTTCTGGTCGAAGACGGTGCGGACGAATGCCGGCTCGATGACAGAGACGCGGACGTTGAAGGCGCGCACCTCGTGGTCGAGCGATTCAGAATAGCCTTCGAGCGCGTGCTTGACTGCCGAGTAATGAGCTGAGTATGGCGCGGGTACCAATCCCAGAATGGAGCCGATATTGATGATGCGCCCTTGGCCGCGCCGCCGCATCGACGGCAATATCGCATTGGTCATGCGGATGACGCCGAACAGATTGACGTCGAACAGGGCTTGTACCTGTGCGACCGAGGATTCCTCGGCGCCTCCTAGCAGACCGACACCGGCATTGTTGACCAGGAGGTCGATCCGGCCGGTCTGCGCCAGCACGGTGGCAACGAGCGCATTGACGGCCGCATCATCGGTCACGTCGCATGCCAGCATGGTCACTCCATTCGGGCCATTACTGGTCTTGCGGCGACTTGTCCCGAAGACAGTGAACCCCGCCCGCGCCAAGGCCTCGGCGCTGGCGCGGCCGATGCCCGAGGAGGCTCCGGTCACGATTGCGGTTTTTTCAGAATTCCCATTCATTTTGATGTTCCAGGTTCGAGAGGTCTAGCTTATTTCCACGAATTGAATTATGGTCGTAATATCAGATTATGAGCATAATGCAATAGCAGGACAGGAAAGAAAGATATGCGCTACGAAAAGGGGCGAAAGGACGCGTCACGCAGCCGGATCATGGAGGTCGCCGCCGAACGTTTTCGATCTGACGGCATCGCGGCGTCCGGGCTGGCAACCATCATGAGCGACGCCGGGCTGACGAACGGCGCCTTCTATCCGCACTTCCAGTCCAAGGCGGAGCTCGTCCGTGAAAGCGTGGCGGCGGCCCTGGACGCGCAGTCGCATCAAGTGCAGGAAGCGTTGGCCGCCGGCGGCCCGGAAATGGCCATAGGGGCATATCTATCGGCCGAGCACCGGGACAATCCTGGAAAGGGCTGCGCTTCGGCCGCGTTGTTGCCGGAAATAGCGCGGCAGCCGCCTGAAACGCGGGCCCTCTATGCCGAGCGCGTTCAATCCCTGGTGCGCCAGATCGCCGAAGCTCTGCCGCCGACCGAGGATCCCGAGGGCGCTGCGTTGGGCATGTTTGCAACGCTCATCGGCGCGCTTCAACTCGCGCGCGCCGTGAAAGGAACGGAATTGTCGGATCGTATCCTAGCGGCGGGAGCAGATGCCGCAAAGGCGATGATCCGGGCGGTTCAAGACGAGGTGGCCTCCTGAGGGCAGCCCGGATTATTCGGCCGGCTCGAATCTGCCTTGCACCAAGACTGTCTCCACCGGCCCAAGCGGATTGATGATCCGGCTCTCCAGGACTTCGATAAGTTTGCGTCCAACACCCGTCATATCCACGGAATGAACTCCGATCTTTGCGGGCAGGAAGCGTGCCAGCCGCGTGCTGTCACGGGTGACGATGTGAACATCGCGGCCTGGTGTAAGACCCCGCTTGCCGAGAGCGTGCAACGCTCCCAGAAGGCCCAGTTCGTTGGCGCACGCCAAGCCCGTTGGCGGATCTGATGACGCCAGCAAGCGATCGAACCAGCCTGCGCTCGATTCCATGGTGAACATGCCATGACCGATCAGCGATTGGTCGATCGGAATACCGGCCTCGGCCATTGCCCTTCCATACCCGGAAAGACGCATGGCACTCGCCTGGTCCTCCGGAACGAGAAGTTGCAGCGCAATGCGTCGACAGCCCTTATCCATGAGCCGCCGGGTCGCCTCGTAGGCAATCTGTTCATTGTCTACATCGACATAGGGATACGCGACATCCAGGTCGGTTCTTCCAAACGCGACGAATGGCATGCGTTGATCCAGCAGCAGCTTGACGCGCGGATCAGCCGACACCAGGCGCGTGATGACCAGGCCGTCTGCGCTGCGCGCCTGAAGCTGCCGCTGCACACTCTCAACGGGATCGTCGTCGGGAGTGGTGGAATAGATGGACAGACTATAGCCGGCTTGCCGCGCCGCCAGCGTCATGCCTTCGATTAAAGGAAGCTTCAACAGATCGGACAGATGGTCTCGTGTCTCCATCGGGAGTACCGCCGTCAGCGTCTGCGTTCGACCGGTTTTGAGCGCGCGACCATGATGATTTGGTAAATAGCCGACCCGCTTAGCCGCCTCCTTGACGCGGGCTATGGTCGAGGGCTGCACTTCCGGCCCATCCTTCAGAGCGCGGGACACCGTGGTCACCGACAGGGAAAGTTCCGCGGCGATCTGCTTTAGATTGGCCATTGTTCGCCCGACTTCATTTGCGAAAGCGCCGGCTGATTTGCTGACCGCCATAGCGTTACCGAATTCGACATCCCGGTCAATCCAAACTCCCATGGGAAGCAGCTTGACTCTAGCGTATTCAGATGCAATCGTAACGTTACGATTACAAAATAATGGCTCTTTCAAGCGATATTCCTAAAATTTGGGGAGGAGAACCTATGTCCTGGCTACGCATTTCCTTAACAGCATTCGCAATCTCGGCTGCCCTGCCCGTCCATGCGCAGACGGTCACCATCACGACCGCAGGTGGCGATTATGGCAACGCCATCAAGGAGGCCATGTGGGGGCCGGCTGCAAAAGAGCTTGGCTATGATGTCCGCGAGGAGACGCAGAGCGACGGCCTGGCCGCCCTGAAGATGCAGGTTACCTCGGGTGCAGTCACGACCGACATCGTCCACCTGGGTTCGCCGGAAGGGGCCCAGGCTGCCGCACAATCGCTGCTGGAGCCGCTCGACTACAAGATCATCGATCCGAAATCCGTGCCGGAGGGTGCAAAGTCCGACTACTGCTATCCGTTCGATTCCTATGGCACCGTCATGTCGTGGAACACCAAGACCTATGGCGAGAACCCGCCGAAGACGTGGGCGGAATTCTGGGATGTTGCCAAATTTTCTGGCCGTCGCGCGTTGCGCGCCAATGCGCAAGACTCGATCGAGATCGCGCTTCTCTCCGATGGCGTGGCACCGGCGGACGTCTATTCCGTGCTCAGCACCCCGGAAGGGCTAGAGCGCGCCATCAAGCGGCTTGAAGCGATCAAACCAAATGTCGCCGTCTGGTGGACCTCGGGCGCCCAGTCCGCGCAGTTGCTGAAAGACGGTGAGGCGGATTTGGTCATTACCTGGAACGGACGCGCCCAAACCGTGAAAGCAGATGGCGGCGCGGCTGACTACACGTTCAAGGGTTCGGTCATCGGCACGGACTGTCTTGGGGTGCCGAAGGGAGCGCCGAACAAGGAAGCCGCGATGAAGCTCATCGCAGCGATGACGCAGCCCGCGCGCGTTGCGAAGCTGACCGATTTCATTGCCTATGGCCCAGTCAATCCTGCGGCATATGAGGGTGGCCTTATTCCCGAGGACCGTCTGAAGACACTTGCGACCGCGCCTGAAAATGCTGGCACTTCGGTGTTTTCGAATTCAGAATGGTGGGTCAAGAACGGCGAGGCCGCCCAAAGAGCCTTCGATGAAATGATGGCCCGCTGACTCTCAGCTCTAATGCATGTCGCGCAAAAGTGTGCAGCGCTTTTGCGACAACGACATGCATGAAAACAAGAACCTAAAGCGTGTCGCGTGAGGCCGGTCGAACGCGACGCGCTTTAAGGCTGGAGCACATGATGAAGTCGCTCGCGATCACCATCGAAAGCGTGCACAAGGCTTACGGGTCCTACGTCGCACTGGATGATGTTTCGCTCGACATTCAGGCTGGCGAATTCCTCACGCTGTTAGGGCCATCGGGATCTGGCAAGACCACGTTACTCATGGCTCTGGCCGGTTTTGTCCGGCCGGATTCCGGTAAACTTCTCTTGGGCGATCGAGACATCACCCGCCTGCCGCCCAACAAACGAGACATCGGCATAGTATTCCAGAATTACGCCCTGTTTCCGCACATGAACGTCCTGGCGAATGTCGCGTATCCGCTGGTGCTGCGCAAGGTACCGAGAGCGGAGGCGCGTCAGCGGGCCCTTGACACCTTGGCCCGCGTGAAGCTGGATGGCCTGGCGGAGCGCAATGTTGCCGCACTATCCGGCGGCCAACGTCAACGGGTGGCATTGGCGCGGGCTATCGTCTTCGAACCGCGCGTGATGTTGATGGACGAGCCGCTGTCGGCGCTCGACAAGAATCTGCGCGAGACCATGCAGTATGAGATCCGGCGTCTGCATGACCATCTAAGGATCACCACAATCTATGTGACCCACGACCAGCGCGAAGCGTTGATTATGTCTGACCGGATTGCGGTGATGAACTCTGGCCGCATCCAGCAGATAGATACGCCGCAGCGGATTTATGATCGTCCATCGACCCGCTTCGTCGCGGAGTTCATGGGCGAGGCTAACATTGTGGCGCCAGGCTCGGCGCGCAGAATCGATGGCGCCGAAGCATCACGCGAAACCCTGATGATCCGCGCCGAAAGCTTCCATCTTGATGCGAAGCTCGTCGGGGGAGACGGAGTGGCTCTCGAAGGAATACTGCGCGCCAAAGCGTTCCGCGGCGAGAACTGGCTTTTGACGCTGGCGCTTGACGGCGGGCAAGAGGTTCTTGTCTGCATTCCGGCAGCGCTGGCCGGCGGCTGCGCCGAGCTTGCCGCCGGTCAGCGGATGACCGCATATGCACCGGCAGCGAAGGTTCACGCGATACCGGGAGCGATGGCGTGACCGTCGTCCGGGACCCGGCGCTCGCGGCGGATGCGCGGCGCGAGCGGCGGTTTTTTCTTTCACTTTCGCTCCCGGCGCTGTTCATCGTTGGACTCGCGGCGATACTGCCCATCCTTTGGATCATCCGGCAATCCTTCCTGACCACCGGGGGTGAGTACACCGTCGGCAACTACCAGAAGGTCCTTTCGAGCGGACTGACATGGTCGGCGCTCGTCACGACCCTCGAACTATCCTTGGGTACGCTGGCGGCCTGCATTCTTCTCGGCACCCCTCTGGCGCTGGCTCTGGCCAGCGTCAGACCAAGGGTGGCCAACGTGCTCATGGCGTTCGTCATGCTGCCGCTGTGGACCTCTATTCTGGTGCGTACCTATGGTTGGCTAGTGCTCTTGCGGCGCGATGGCCTGATCAACGCGGCGTTGACCGGTTCAGGCCTGACGGCGGAGCCATTATCGCTCGTCTACAACTTCACGGGAACGCTCATCGGCATGGTGCACTACATGCTGCCACTCTTTCTGCTGCCTGTTTATGCTGCGATGCGCGATATCGACCCAAATCTCATTCGCGCGGCAGCGAGCATGGGAGCCACTCTCAGGCAGGTCATCCGCACAGTCATTATGCCGCTCTCGGCGGGCGGCATTTTCTCGGGTTCGATCATCGTCCTCATCTACGCCATAGGCTTTTTCATCACGCCGGCGGTGCTTGGCGGCGGCAAGGTAAATCCTCTCTCTACCCGGATCGAGCGTACACTATCGACCTTTCAGGACTGGGGGTCGGCGAGCGTCCTGGGCATTCTGCTCCTCGTTCTTATGGCACTGATCGGTGTGATGTTGCTGGCGGCACGCCGCCTGGTGGCCCAGAACACCGTGGAAGCCTCCCATGCTTGAAACCTATCCGCAAAACAGGCTCGCCCGCATTTTGCTCTGGAGCTTTGCCGCTGTTGTCATGGCATTTCTGATGTTGCCGACGCTCGTGGTGGTGCCGCTTTCCTTTTCGGCGTCGAATCTCCTCGAGTTTCCGCCGCACGCCTACTCGTTGCGCTGGTACGAGAACTTCTTCGGCTCGGCAACGTGGATGGGTGCGCTCAGAACGAGTTTGATCCTTGGGACATTGACGGCGTTGATCGCGGTGCCTTTTGCGCTGCTCGCCTGCATTTCAATGAATCGGCTGGGCGGAAAGGCCGCTGCGGCCATCCAGAGCGTCCTGCTAACCCCCTCGATCACTCCAGGAATCCTGCTTGCGATCGGTCTCTTCTTTGTGTTGGCCGCACAACATCTGATCGGAACGTTATTCGGTGTGCTGGTCGGACATGTGGTGCTGGCCATTCCGGTCGCGTGCATTGTGTTATTGCCCGCGTTGGCCCGTTTTGACTGGAACCAGGTTCAGGCGGCGCGCAGCCTCGGTGCAAACTGGGCCAGAGCCATTGGCGGAATAATTGTTCCGCAACTTCGGATCAGCTTGCTGTCGGCGACATTGATGGCGTTCCTGACTTCGCTCGACGAGTCTGTGATTTCGATCTTCATCGCAAGTGGTCGCAACAGCACGATGCCAAAGCTTATGTTCCTGTCGCTGCGCGATCAGATCGATCCGACCATTGCGGCGATCTCGACATTATGGACCGTCATCGTCGTGGCCGTCGTTCTGATTGTGACCCTTCGCCAAAAGCCCTGACCGAGACTGGAAACATGCCCTCCAATCACCACGCAGCCGACGATTTGACGGATCATTCGACGAACATCCCTCAGGTAGGGTTGGCCATCATCACCGGGTCGGCAAACTGGGGGCTTGCCTTCCCGGAAGATGTCGCATTCCATGGCGTGCGCACGTTGCGGCGCGACATGAGTTTTGAAACGCCTTTCGGTCGTACCGACAACTGGAAGCTGCTCGAGTTCGATGCGTCGATCACAGCCGAAGGGAGAGCGAAGCGCGCGCTGTGCATGTATTCGCACGGCAATCCCCGCGACCATATCGACCATTCCTGCCATCGCCGCGCGTTCTGGGTATTGATGCGGGCGGGTGTACGGCAAGTTCTCGCCTGCTCGACTGTAGGCGCCGTCAACAAGGCGATCCAGCCTGGCGATATGGTGGTGACCGCCGATATCATCGAACTGACGCAGACCCCCTTTTCACTGCTTCCTGACCGCCAGAGCTTTGACTGTTCGGGCAAGCAAATCGTGTGTCCAAGATGTGCGGCGGTTCTGGTCGAAACGGCCCGCCGTCATTGGCCAGCCGAATGCCGCGTTTACGGCATCGAACAGCAGTTGGTGGCTGCCCATTGTTATGGGCCCCGACTGACAACGCCTGCCGAAGCCTTGGCGTATCGGGGCATGGGGGCGGATGTACTCAACCATTCCATCGCTCCTGAGGCGACCTTGTCGCGCGAGATCGGCGCGTGTTTCGTGCCTTGCGCGTTCGTGACGGCGGGCTTCAACGACTATATGGATCGCAACCGCCAGAAATTGCTGCAGGAGGACGTGCTGCCCAATCTCTCCATGACAGCCTCGCGGGTCGCGCTGGATACCGCAGCGCGACTTCCCGCTAATCCGGAATGCTCCTGCCAGGGCTTGAAGTCGCCTCAGCCGGAAGAACGCTCCAGCCGGTTCTGAGACGACCTTGGTGCGCCGGATAGCTGAAGCTCTGCCACCGACCAAGAATCCCGAGGGCGCTGCATTGGGCGTGTTTGCGACGCTCGAGTCGTACGCTTCGGCAGGGGCACTCCAGCCCTAAGGCAGCCTGAACCGGTATTCCGTCACGTGATGGTAGATCTGGCCCGGCCACAGCGTGGCTTGCGGGAAATACGGCCGGTTGGGCGCATCCGGCCAGATTTGCGGCTCCAGGCAGAAGCCCGAAAACGCCCTGTACTGGCGCCCGCCCAATCCGGGTGAGGACGGTGCCAGATACTGGCCGGTATAGAGCTGGACGCCCGGCTCGGTGGTCCAGAGCTCCATCTCGACGCCGGAATTCGCGCCTTGCGCCCATGATGCCTGCTTCAGCGGCCCGCGCGTCGAGGCGAGGCAGAAATTCTGGTCGTAGGGGAGCTGTTCGCCCTCGGTCTCCATGCGCAGCGGCCGCGCCTGGCGAAAATCGAAGGGTGTGCCGTCGACCGGCTTGACCGTGCCTGTCGGGATCAGATCGGCGTCGACCGGCAGATAGGCGCCGGCATTCAGCATCAGCCGGTGGTCGAGAATGTCGCCGGCGCCGCCATCATCCAGGTTGAAATAGGAATGTTGGGTGAGGTTGCAGAGCGTCGGCTCCTCGCAGGTGGCGGTCAGTTCGATGCTGAGCGTGCCGGGGATCTTCAGCCGGTAGGTGCAGGTCACGTCCAGCGCGCCGGGAAAGCCCATCGTGCCGTCCGGGTCGTGCAGGGTCAGCGTGACAAAATCTCTGCCGTGCAGCGAAACCGCCCAGGCCCGGCGCGAAAAACCTTGCGAACCGCCATGCAGCGTGTGCTTTTCGAGGAAATTGCGCTCGGTCTGATAGCGTTTGCCGGCAAGCGTGAAGCGGCCGTCGCGGATACGGTTGGCATAGCGCCCGACGACAGTGCCGAAGAAGGCGGTATCCATCTCATAATGCTCGAAACGGTCATAACCGAGCACCAGCGGCGCATCGTGCCCGGCCAGGCGCAAATCCTGGATAATCGCACCCAGCCCGATGATGTTGGCGGTGAGGCCGCCGCCACGGATGGTGAAGCGGCGGACGGCCTCGCCCGCCTGCGTCGTGCCGAAAACCTCGCCGTCCTTCATTGCCATGCTCGCAAGTTCATTGATCGATGCCAGCCTGGCCTTTCGAAGCGGCCCAGGATCGTTTTCGGTATTACCGCATCAGGCTTCTAGAGACCAAGTCCGCCGATGCAGACATATTTGGTGTCGAGATAATCCTCGATGCCCTGATGGCCGCCTTCCTTGCCGAGGCCCGATTCCTTGACGCCGCCGAACGGCGCTTCAGGGGTGGTGATGAGCCCTTCATTGACGCCGACCATGCCGTATTTCAGCCCTTCCATGACCCGGAAGGCGCGGCCGAGATCGCCGGTGTAGAAATAGCAGGCCAGGCCGAACTCGGTGTCGTTGGCGAGTGCTACGGCCTCTTCCTCGGTCTCGAACTTGAATACCGGCGCTACCGGGCCGAAGATTTCTTCCTTCATGAAGCGCATCTTCGGCGTCGCATTGGCGATCACCGTCGGCTGGAAGAACGAGCCGCCGAGCGCGTGGCGCTTGCCGCCGGCGACGACCTTGCCGCCCTTGGCGGTAGCGTCGGCAATCAGCTCCTCGACCTTCTCCACCGCCTTCTCATCGATCAGCGGTCCCTGCTGGACACCGTCCTCGAGGCCGGAACCGACCTTCAGCCCGTTGCTCGCAGTAGCCAGCTTTTCGACGAACTGGTCATAGATGCCGGCCTGCACCAGGAAGCGGTTGGTGCAGACGCAGGTCTGGCCGGAATTGCGGTATTTGGCGGTGATGGCGCCGGCGACGGCTCGCTCGAGATCGGCGTCGTCGAAGACGATGAACGGCGCGTTGCCGCCGAGCTCCATCGACACTTTTTTCACGGTGACCGACGACTTCTGGATCAGGATCTTGCCGACCTCGGTCGAGCCGGTGAAGGTGATCTTCTTGACCAGCGGGTTGGCACAGATCTCGTCGCCGATCTCACCGGCGGCGCCGGTCAGGATATTGATCACGCCTTTGGGGAAGCCGACTTCCTCGGCAAGCGCACCCCAGGCAAGGCCGGAATAAGGCGTCTGCGACGCAGGCTTGACCACGGCGGTGCAGCCGGCGGCAAGTGCCGGGCCGAGCTTGCGGGCCAGCATCGAGGACGGGAAATTCCACGGCGTGATGGCGGCGATGACGCCGACCGGCTCCTTGGTCACCAGGATACGACGGTCGGCCCAGGGTGACGGCACGACATCGCCATAGGTGCGGCGGCCTTCCTCGGCGAACCATAAAATGTACGACGCGGCCGAGCCGATCTCGCCCTTCGATTCGAGCAGCGACTTGCCCTGCTCGATGGTCAGCAGTTCGGCCAGCACGTCCTGATTGTCCATCATCGCGTCGTGCAGCTTGCGCAACAGCTTCGAGCGTTCGAGCGCGGTGGTCTTACGCCATGTCTTGAAGGCAGCGTCGGCGGCTTCGATGGCGCGGCGGGTCTCGGCCTTGCCCGATTTCGGCACGGTACCGATCTTGAGGCCGGTGGCAGGATTGTTGACGTCGACGGTCTGGCCTGAATCGGCCTGCACCCATTCGCCATTGATGAGATTGGCCTGCCGCATGAAATGGCTGGTTTTCTGAAGCATGATCTCGCCTCCGTTCGGCACCTGGCGGGCCGGTCGCTGATTTCGTGAATGGACGTGCGCGATAGCATCGCTAGAGCCACTGCTCTTAGCCCAGGGCAAGCCCCGCAAGCAATCACAAGATGGCATATAGGGTTTGGGCCAGCCAAAGCGAGAGCGATCTCGCCGGGCTCTTATCCAAAAACATGGACAACCACGGTCAGCCAAAAGGCCGTGGTGACCACCGCGCTGGCGGTGGCGATGGTCATCTGGTTCGATGCCAGCGCCTGGCCGGTGTTGAACTGCACGGCGATGAGATAGGAGTTGATGCCGGACGGCAGCGCCGCCACCACCACCGCCACCTTTGCGGTCAATGGCGGCAGGCCGATCAGCCAGACCAGGCCAAGAACCAGCGCCGGCATCAGAAACAGTTTCAGCGCCGACAGCGCCAGCGCCGGCCGGACATTGCCGGAAATGCCGAAACGGCGCAGGCTTAGCCCCATGGCGAACAGCGCCACCGGGGCGGCCGTGCCGGCCAGCGCGTCGCTCAGCCGCGTCGCAAGCACCGGCAGCTGCGCACCGGTGAAGCGCCACGCAAGCCCGGCCAGTATGCCGATGATCAGCGGGTTGATGAATACCCTCCTGAGAAAGCTCGTGATGACACGAAGCGGATGCACAGGCTCGCTGCCGCCACGGCCGAACATTTCGAACAGGATGATCGAGGCCATCATCATCACTGGCAGGTGAATGGAAACGAGCAGCGACAGCACTTCGAACCCGGCTGGCCCGAACACGCCGATGATGAAGGGAGCGCCGAGCAGGACGACATTGGAATAGGACGACGACACGCCGCCGACGACGCCGGCGCGTGCGTCCCGCCCGAAGATGCGGGTGGTGACCAGATGGCCGGCGGCCCAGGTGATTGCGACCGCCGTGAAATAGGCGCCCCATAGCGACCACGGCGCCACGCCGTGGAAATCGGCCTTTATCATGGTCTGGAACAGCAACAGCGGCATTGCCACGTTGATGGCGAATTCGGATACGCCCTCGCCGCTCGCCGGCTTCAAATAGCCGGTGAGCCCGGCAAGATAGCCGAGCCCGACGAGACTGAAGACGAAGAGGACGGTTTCGGTGAGCGGAGACATTTTTCCCGTGATAGGCGAGCCCAGACTGCGGCGCAATCGCCCTGCCCTGACGAATGTCCCGGCCACACAATCCGCCGCACGGATCTTGCCCGAATTTGCTCATGGTCCGGTGGCAGCGCTATACAGGCTTGGGATTGTCGGGGCGGACATGGGGCGAATGGGCTTTGTCGGAAAGCAGCACTTCTTCAGACAGGCGTGGCTGACGGCTTTCGTCGCCGCCCTGCTCTGTCTCGTCGCGACCTTGGCTCATGCCGCGGAGCCGGCGAGCCTCAAGGGGGTGGCGCTGATCGTCGGCCAATCGAAATACCAGCACATAACGGCGCTTCCCAACCCCGCCAACGACGCCCGCGACATCGCCAAGATGCTGACCGATCTCGGCTTCGATGCGCGCAGCGTCACCGACCGCGATACGGCAAAACTGAAGCGCGACCTCGAGCGTTTCGCCGAGGATGCCGAGGACGCCGACGTCGCCTTGATCTACTATTCCGGCCACGGCATTGAGGCCGGCGGCGAGAATTACCTGGTGCCGGTCGACGCCAATATTGCTTCGCTGAAGGACGCCGACCAGGCCCTGGTGCCGATTTCCGCCGTCATGGACGAATTGAAGCAGACCGTGCCGGTGGCGATCATGCTGCTCGATGCCTGCCGCACCAACCCGTTTCCGCCGGATGCGGTGCTGCGCCGGGCGCCAACCGCCTCGGCTTCGCCGATAAGCGCCGGCGGGCTGGAACCGGTGCGCGGCGCCAGGGCGCTCGCCGACGCACCCGCGAGCGAAAATCTGGGAACGGTGATCGGCTTTGCCGCCGAGCCGGGGCGGCCGGCACTCGATGGCATCGTCGGCGAAAACAGCCCCTATGCAGCGGCGTTGCTGCGCCATCTCGCGGCAATGAAGGGCACCGAGTTCGGCTCGGTCATGCGCATGGTGACCGAGGAAGTCTATCTCGACACCAAGGCGAAGCAGCGGCCATGGGTCAATGAAAGCCTGCGCCGGCTGCTCTATTTCGGCGTAGCGCCGCAGGAGCCGACCGGCGACGACGGGCTGATCACCGGCGAGCGGCGGCAATTGCTGCTGACGATTGCCGAGCTGCCAGATCCCAAACGGGCACAGGTGGAATTGGCCTCGCTGCAGGACGGCGTGCCACTCGACGCGCTCTATGGCGTGCTGAGGGCGCTCGGCACCGAAAAGATGCCCGAGGATCCAACCGACCTGCAAAAGCTGCTCGACGCCCAGGCCGAGCGCCTGAAGAAGATGTTCTCCGAGCGCGACGCGCTGCGCACCGACGACCCCGAGATCAGCCGCCTCGTCGCCTCGGCCGACAAGGCCATCGGCCAGGGCGCCATCGTCACGGCGCGCAACTTCCTCGACCAGGCAGTGGGCCGGGTCGAGCAGGCCAGCGGCGTGGTCGATCAGGCAGAGGAATTGGTCAAGCAGAAGCGCATCGCCGACGCGGCGATCTATGCCAGGCGCGCCGACGCTTCGGCGCTGGTCTTCGACTATCTGTCTGCCGCCAACGACTACCGCAAGGCCTTCTCGCTGGTCGAGAAATGGGACGACAAGCTGCGCTGGAACTACAAGAACCAGGAGGCGGAGGCGCTCAATGCCCATGGCAGCGCCACTGGCGACAGGCAAGCGCTGCAGCGTGCCATCGACGCCTACCGCGTCATCCTGAACTTCATCCCCAATGGCGAGCAGAACCGCGACTGGGCGATCACTCGCAACAACATGGCCGTGGTGTTGCAGACGATCGGCGAGCGCGAGCGCGAAACCGGCCGGCTGGAAGAGGCAGCGAAAATCTTTCGCGATTCGCTTGCCGTGTTCGCGCGCGAGAAGGACGACCTCAACTGGGCCGCCGCCCAGAACAATCTGGCCAATGTGCTGCTGAAGATCGGCGAACGCGAGAGCGACCCGAAACGCCTGAACGAGGCGGTGGTGGCGATGCGCGCCACGCTGGAGAAGCGCCCGCGCGAAAAAGTTCCGCTGGACTGGGCCGCTTCGCAAAACAACCTTGGCCTTGCGCTTTACGCGGTCTCGGAACGCGAACCGAGTGGCGAGCGCCTGGCCGAGGCCGAGGCCGCCTACCGGCTGGCGCTGGAAGAATACACGCGCGAAAAAGCTCCCGTTCAGTGGGCGATGGTTCAGAACAATCTCGGCAACACGCTGGTGTCGCTCGGCACGCAACGCAACGACAAGGCGAAAATCGACGAGGCGGCCGACGCCTTCCGTGCCGCGCTCGGGATCCGCACCCGCGATACCTTCCCGGTCTCCTGGGCGACCAGCCGTCTCAATCTCGGCAATGCGCTGAGCAGTGCTGCCCGTTTCGAACTTGGCACCGGCCTGCTCAAAGAGGCGGCTGCCGCTTATGGCGACGCGCTGACCATCTTCACTCGCCAGCGTTTTCCGACGGATTGGGCTTCAGCGGAGAACAATCTCGGCTCGATCTACCAGACGCTCGGCCAGCGCACCCGCGATGCTGCCAAGCTTGAGCAATCGGCCGCCGCATACCGGGCGGCACGGCGCGTCTACACCAAGAAGGAGTTTCCGCTCGACTGGGCGATGACCCACTACAATCTCGGCAACACGCTGCAACTGCTCGGCGGCGTGGCCGACAAGCCGATGCACTACGAAGAGGCAATCGAGGCCTATCGCGACGCACTGCGCGAATACAAGCGCGAGGCGACGCCGCGGCAATGGGCGCTGGCGCAGGCCGGCCTCGGCTCGGCGCTGCAGTGGCTGAGCATGAGCGAGGCCGATCCCGGCAAACTGGCCGCTTCGATCGCCGCGCGCCGGGCGGCACTGGAGGTACTGACCTTCGAAACCGCGCCCGTCGATTGGGCAAACGCGCAGAACGGCATCGGCATGAGCCTGATCAATCTCGGCAATCTCGAACGCACCGGCAAATATCTGGACGACGCCGAAGCCGCCTTCGAGGCGACGCTCAAAGTCTTCACCCGCGAAAGCCAGCCGATGCAATGGGCCTTCGAGCAGAACAATCTCGGCGACGTCCACTGGAACCGCGGCAGCTATGGCGGCGGCAATGCCGACTATCAAAAGGCGATCGAATTTTTCGAGAACGCCAAGCAGGGCTTTACCGAAGCCGGCTACACACTCCCCGTACCGCTGACCGACCAGAAGATCGACCTCGTGAAGAAGCAAATGGCGAAGAGATAGGCGTTTCGGCCATAGGTTGCGCTCAGCTTGTTTTTCAGCCCGCTTTGCCGTCCCTATATGCCGATCACCGGGGACCTACCTACCGGTCACCCGAAAAGGACGTCTGATGCTTCGATTTGTGCTGGCGCTGCTGTTGCTTGCCGTTCCCGCCACAGCCCGTGCGACGGAATCCGGCTGGGCGCTGCTGCGCGACGGCGGACATGTGGTCCTGCTTCGCCATGCCATGGTCACCGGCACCACCGATGCGGCCAATTTCGACCTCGGCAAATGCGCGACCCAGGTCAATCTCTCGGAGCGCGGCAAGCAGCAGGCGCGCAAGATCGGCGCGCTGTTTGGCGCCCGCGCGGCACCCATCGAACGCGTTCTGTCCAGCCGCTATTGCCGCTGCCTCGAAACCGCCCGCATCGCTTTCGAAAGCGAGCCGGAGCCGTTCGCACCGCTTGACCTGCTGAAGACCGACGAAAAGGAGAAGGCCGCCCAGATCGCTGCGATCCTGGCCGAGATCCGCGGCTATTCCGGCTCCGACAATCTGGTCATGGTCACGCATCTCGAAAACATCAAGGAATTGACCGGCATCTCGCCGCGTGAAGGCGAGGCCGTGGTCGTCGAGCCGCAAGGCGACGGCCTGCGGGTACTCGGCCGCGTTACGTTCTGAGGGGTCAGTCGCTCCCCACGTCGAGCGAGATAGCTGTTGCCGAAATGCCACTGCTGCGAGAAGCCGTGGTTGGATTCCGATCTCATCTTGCTCTGCCTGGGCAGCCATCCCATCTGCGCCCGGCGTATCAGGCCTTTTCCTGCCCGGAAAAACCGATTAGACAGCGCCAAACACATGCGGACAGATTCCGCCCGCAATCGAAGGAAAAGCCCTTGTCCACCACGTTCGATAAAGTCGCCAAGATCATCGCCGACACCAGCGAGATCGATATCGAGACGATCACGCCCGAAAGCCACACCATCGACGATCTCGGCATCGACAGCCTCGACTTCCTCGACATCGTCTTTGCCATCGACAAGGAATTCGGCATCAAGGTGCCGCTGGAAAAGTGGACGCAGGAGGTCAACGACGGCAAGGCTTCGACCGACGACTATTTCGTCATGAAGAACCTGTGCGCCAAGATCGACGCGCTCGTTGCCGCCAAGAACGCCACCTGAGCACAGCGCTTGACGCGCCCGACCCACAACAGCCGCCCATGAATCCCCACGACGTCGTCATATCAGGCATCGGCCTTGTCTCGTCGCTGGGCGAGGGTCCGGATGCGCATTGGCAAAAGCTTGTCCAGCCGCGCCTTGAGCCGGTTCTGGAGGCTTTGCGCTTCTCGCCCTATACAGTCCATCCGCTGCCGGAGATCGATTGGAACCTGCAGATCGCCAAGCGTGGCGACCAGCGGCAGATGGAGACCTGGCAGAGGCTGGGCACCTATGCAGCCGGCCTTGCTCTCGACGATGCCGGCATCAAGGGCAATGACGAACTCTGCGCGACCATGGACATGGTGGTGGCCGCCGGCGGCGGCGAGCGCGACGAGGCAGTCGACGCGGCCATTCTCGCGGCATCGGAAAGCCGCAACGACCGCGACGTGCTGCTCAACGAGAAGCTGACCACCGAATTGCGCCCGACGCTGTTTCTGGCGCAGCTTTCCAACCTGCTCGCCGGCAACATCTCGATCGTCCACAAGGTGACCGGCTCCTCGCGTACCTTCATGGGCGAGGAAGGTGCGGGCGTCGCCGCAGTCGAGACGGCGGCCGCGCGCATCCGCTCCGGCCAGTCGACGCATATACTGGTCGGCGGCGCTTTCCAGACCGAACATTCCGACATGCTGCTCGGCTATGAACTGGCCGGCTACCTGCATCGCGGTCCGTGGCGGCAGGTCTGGCAGAGGCAAGGTGCCGATGGCGGCGGCGTGGTGACCGGATCCGGCGGCGCGTTTCTCGTCCTGGAGCAGCGCGAGCACGCGACAAGCCGTGGCCGGAAGATCTATGCGGAACTCGGCCCGGTCCTGTCCGGCCGCGCCAGGCGCCGGCGGGGCGAACTCGATGGCGAGATCGCCACGCTGCTGAAGCAGGCCGCATTGCCGAATGGCGAGCTGCTGGCAATCTCCGGCGCTTCGGGCGCCCATGCCGCGACCGCGGCCGAGAAAGCCGCGCTTGATGCCAATCCGGCGATCGCCGCACGCGGCTTTTCGACGCTGACCGGCCACATGAAGGAAGCGCAGTTCCCGTTCGCCGTGGCGCTGGCGGCACTGGCCGTCGACCGCAAGGCCGCCTACCCTGTCTTTGATGCCACCATCGAAAAGCCGTTTGACAGCGTTCCGCGGACCGTCCTTGCAACGGCCATCGGCTATCACCAATTCGAGGGCATGGCGCTGATCAAAGCCGCCTAGAGGTGCTTGAAACATGGCCAATCTGAACGACCATATGGGCAGGCCGATCGTCGCCGTCACCGGCATCGGCGTGGTGACGTCGCTCGGCGTCGGCAAGGCCGACAATTGGGCGGCGCTGACATCAGGGAAATCCGGCATCCATCCGATCACCCGCTTCCCGGTCGATCATCTCAACACCCGCATCTCCGGCATGGTCGATTTCCTGCCGTCGAGTTCTAAGGGCGCCAGTCCCCTCACCTATGAGCTCGCCGAAACCGCCGCCCAGGAAGCTACGTCGGAGGCCGGCCTCGATGCCGGCGAGTTCGGCGGACCGCTTTTCCTCGCTTCGCCGCCAGTCGAGCTCGACTGGAGCGAGCGCTTTTCGCTCTACAATTCCGACAAGCCCAATAATTCAGACAGGCACGACGCCGGCGCCGAGAGGCTGCTGCGGGTGGCGCGTGGCCTCAAGGAACTCGACATCTTCGAGACCACCCAGTTCGGTTCGATCGCCGACCGGCTTGCCGACCGTTTCGGCACGCGCGGCCTGCCGATCACGCTGTCGACCGCCTGCGCTTCGGGCGCCACGGCGATCCAGCTCGGCGTCGAGGCGATCCGCCGCGGCGAATGCGACAGAGCGCTGTCGATCGGTGCCGACGGTTCGGCCACCGCCGAAGCGCTGATCCGCTTCTCGCTTCTGTCCGCGCTCTCCACCCACAACGACATCCCCGAAAAGGCATCCAAGCCGTTCTCCAAGGATCGCGACGGCTTCGTGCTCGCCGAGGGCTCGGGCGCCCTTGTGCTGGAATCGCTGGAGGCAGCACTTGCCCGCGGCGCCACCATTCTCGGCATATTGCGCGGCTGCGGCGAAAAGGCCGACGATTTCCATCGCACCCGCTCCAAGCCGGACGGTTCGCCGGCGATCGCGGCGGTGCGCGCCGCCCTTGCCGATGCCGGCTTGAACAAGGACGGGATCGATTATGTCAACGCCCATGGCACCTCGACGCCCGAAAACGACAAGATGGAGCATTTGTCGCTATCGACGGTGTTCGGCGAGCGGATCGGCTCAATGCCGGTCTCGTCGAACAAGTCGATGATCGGCCATACCCTATCGGCAGCCGGTGCTGTCGAGGCTGCATTTTCGCTGATGACGATGCGCGAAAGCGTCATTCCGCCGACCATCAACTACGACAATCCCGACCCGGCGATCGTGCTCGACGTGGTGCCGAACACCAAGCGCAACGCCGAGGTCGGCACGGTCCTGTCGAACTCCTTCGGCTTCGGCGGCCAGAACACCTGCCTTGTCATGGCGCGGGAACCAGTCTAAGCGACCGTTCCGCTCTAGCACTGTTGTCGTGCGCATGGTCCTTTCCGAAACGATTCTCGGGTCATGCGCAACCTGGGATCTGGCATGCGCGCATTGCAACTTATCGAGGATCGCCGGCTTGAAACGGTGGACCTGCCGCCACCGCCGCCGCCTTCGCTCGGCGAGGTGACGCTGCGCATCAAGGCCGTGGCGCTGAACCACATCGATGTCTGGGGCTGGCGCGGCATGGCCTTCGCCAAGCGCAAGCTGCCGTTGGTCGTCGGCGCCGAGGCCTCCGGCGAGGTCGAGGCGGTCGGCCCCGGCGTTTCCAGCCTTGTGCCCGGGCAATTGGTGTCGATCTATGGCGCCCGCACCTGCGGTCTTTGCCGCGCCTGCCGCGAAGGCCGCGACAATCTCTGCGAGCATGTTTCGGGCGTTCACGGCTTCCATCTCGACGGCTTTGCGCAGGAAAAGGTCAACCTGCCGGCGCGTCTTCTGGTCCCCGCTCCGCCCGGCGTGAGCGAGATCGGCGCGGCGGTGGCGCCGGTCACCTTCGGCACGGTCGAGCATATGCTGTTCGACAATGCCCGGCTGCAGCCCGGCGAGACGATCCTCGTCCATGCCGGCGGCTCCGGCATCGGCTCCGCCGCGATTCAGCTGGCCAAGAAGACGGGCTGCACGGTCATCACCACCGTCGGCTCGAACGACAAGATCGACAAGGCAAAGGCGCTCGGCGCCGACCACGTCATCAACTACCGCGAGGACCGCTTCGAAGGCGTCGTGCGCAAGCTGACGAAGAAGAAGGGGGTCGACGTGGTGTTCGAGCATGTCGGCGCCGACACCTTTGCCGCCTCGATGCTGTGCCTGAAGCGCGGTGGACGGCTGGTCACTTGCGGCTCGACCTCCGGCGTGTCGACGCAGATCAATTTGATGCAGCTGTTCCAGCAGCAGCTGAAGCTGCTCGGCTCCTTCGGCTGCCGCATGGAAAACATGGCGGACGCCATGCAGAAGATGGCGGCAGGTCTGGTGGCGCCGGTGATCGACACCGAGGTCGGCTTCGAAGGCATCGATGCCGCGCTGAAGCGCATGGAGGGCCGCGACGTGTTCGGCAAGATCATCCTGCGCGTCGGCTGAGAATGATCGGCAACGCTTTCAGGAAGATCCGCAGGGACCTGGGATTCCGCTATGGCAGGCGGCTTCGCCAGTTCAACTACTGGCTGGTCGCGCGGGTTGCGATGATCATCATCTCCGCGCTGCGGCTGCTGCCGCCCGACCGGGCGCTCAATTTCGCCGACCGCGCCGCCCGCCGCATCGGCCCTTGGGTGCAGCGCCATCAAGTTGCTGTCGACAATCTGCGCAAGGCCTATCCGGAAAAAAGCGACGCCGAGATCGAGGCGATCGCTTCCGATATGTGGGGCAACATGGCTCGCCTCGCCGCCGAATATATCTTCCTCGATGCCCTATTCGACTATGATCCCGTTGCGACAAAGCCGGGCCGCGTCGAGGTCAAGGGCGAGCAGCATTTCGTGCGCATCGCCGGCGAGGACAAGCCGCATATCGTCTTTACCGGGCATCTCGGCAATTTCGAGCTGCTGCCTGTCGCGGCCGCCACTTTCGGCATGAACATCACGGCACTGTTTCGCCCGCCCAACAATCCTTACCTAGCCGACTACATCCTCTCGACCCGCCGCTCGAGCATGGGATCGCTGCTGCCGTCTTCGACCGGCGCCTCGTTCGCGCTTGCGGCCGTCCTCGAGAAAGGCGGCAATATCGGCGTGCTGGTCGACCAGAAATTCACGGGCGGGCTCGAAACGACGTTCTTCGGCCGCCCCTGCGAGAGCAACCGGGTTCTCGGCACCCTGGCGCGGCACTATGACTGCGATGTCTATCCGGCGCGCTGCGTGCGCCTGCCGAACAATCGTTTCCGGCTCGAGATCGAGGACAAGCTCACCTTGCCGCGCACCGCCGGCGGCAGTGTCGACGTCCCCGCCACCACCCAGCTTCTCAACGACGTGGTCGAGCGCTGGGTGCGCGAAGACCCCGGCCAGTGGATGTGGTTCCACAAGCGCTGGGAGATCAGCGGCCGCAAAAAGCGTCGGCCGGCGACAATGCGCGACAAAGCCGCCTGAGCGCACCATCTTTTTTGGGCGCAAGCCTTATTTTGTTCTTGCTTTGTGCCGCCAGCTATGCTACTAATTTCGCTATGGTGCTATTTGGCCCCGACGAACCCGCCGGTCCGGCGGGTTTTTTGTTGCGGATCGAGGAGCAGGCCCTAATTCGTCACGAGGATCCGCGTATTGCCGAAGCCGGCCTTGCGCACCATCGAATAGAACGCGGCGGCGTTGCTGGGGTGGAGGCGCACACAGCCATGCGATGCCGGGCGCCCCAATTGCCGGATCGCGCCGGTGCCGTGGATGGCATAGCCGCCGCGGAAGAACACCGAATAGGGCATCGGCGACATGTCGTATTTGCGCGAATACCACATCCGGGCCGTCCGCTGTGGACGATAGCTGCCGCGTGGCGTGATGTAGCCTTTGCGGGCGGTGGAAACGCTCCACCGGTAATACGAAAGCCCGTATCTTACCGTCATCGTCTGTGAGGAAATATCGATGTTTGCGACCAGGCTGGCCGCGCGACTCTCGAACGACGAACCGAACAGCATCGCCATCAATACCGCTGCCATGAGAACAGTGTTTTTCATGCGATCAAACCCCTTTGATGCCCCTTGCATGCCTGCCCTCACGCCGTTCTCCAGCGTTTTGATGGCAAGCCAGCGAGCTAACACCTACTCCTTGACGATTTCACCAATCTAAAGCAGCGAATTTGAACGATTTCCCGCGATAGTTGCCGTAACGACACGTAATCAAGGCGCAATTCGCCGCCGGGCTTGCAAAACCACACCGTCCGTTGCTCAATTGGCCGAATGAACGAACCGAACGAACGGCTCCTCAAGGCGATCGACGACCGAGCCGATGACCTGGTTGCGCTGACCGCGGAGCTGATCCGCTTTCCGACCATCAATCCGCCCGGCGAAGCCTATCGGCCATGCGCCGAATATATCGGCGCGCGGCTGAAGAAGCGTGGTTTCGAGATTGAATTCATCCGTGCCGAAGGCACGCCCGGCGACACCGACCGCTATCCGCGCGTCAACGTCATCGCCCGCTTCGATGGCCGGGCGCCGGGTGCTTGCGTGCACTTCAATTCGCACATCGACGTGGTCGAACCCGGCGACGGCTGGAGCCTCGATCCCTTCGCCGGGATCGTCAGCGACGGCAAGGTCTATGGCCGCGGTGCCTGTGACATGAAAGGCGGGCTTGCCGCCTCGATCATCGCCGTTGAAGCCTTCATGGAGGTCTTTCCCGATTTTCCCGGCGCCATCGAGATTTCGGGCACGGTCGACGAGGAGTCCGGCGGCTTTGGCGGCGTCGCCCATCTGGCGAAGCTCGGCTATTTCTCCAGGCCGAAGGTCGACCACGTCATCATTCCCGAGCCGCTGAACAAGGACCGCATCTGCCTTGGCCATCGCGGCGTCTGGTGGGCGGAGATCGAGACCAAGGGTGAGATCGCGCACGGCTCGATGCCGTTCCTCGGCGACGATGCGGTGCGCCATATGGGTGCGGTGCTGCGGGCCTTCGAGGATGAGCTGTTTCCGGCGCTCGATCGCAAGATGACGCGCATGCCGGTCGTGCCCGAAGGGGCAAAGCGCTCGACCATGAACATCAACTCGATCCATGGCGGCCAGACCGAGGATTTCCGGCCCGGCCTGCCCTCGCCCAACGTGCCCGATTCCTGCCGGCTGACCATCGACCGCCGCTTCCTGCTCGAAGAGGATCTCGCTACGGTCAAGAGCGAGGTGACCGATATCCTCGAACGGCTGAAGCGCGAGCGCAAAAAGTTCGACTACGAAATCCGCGACCTGATGGAGGTGCTGCCGCTGATGACCGAGCGCGACGCGCCGGTGGTTAAGGCGGTCGCGCAAGGCATCATGGAGATATTCGACCGCGAACCGGATTACGTGATTTCGCCCGGCACCTACGACCAGAAGCACATCGCCCGCATCGGCCACATCTATGACTGCATCGCCTATGGCCCCGGCATTCTCGACCTCGCCCACCGGCCCGACGAATGGGTCGGCATTGCCGATATGCTGGACTCGGCAAAGGTGATGGCGATCGGCCTCGGCGTTCTGCTGAGGGGCGCCGGCCCGCGATGATCCGGGCGTGGGCGGAAAAACATTCCTCCCGATGTCGGCCGACGGTACGAAACGCAATTTACTCCGGGGCAAATCCACGCTTCTATCCGCCGGGTTTGGACACGTGTTTTAGCATATGGGGAATTGCACGATGAAATTGTGGAAAACCATTCTGGCCGCTGCGGCATTGGCCTTGGCCGCCGGGACCTCGGCGATGGCCGCGCGCACCGATCTGGTCATCGGCATTCCGCTCGAACCCCCGCATCTCGATCCGACAGCGGGTGCCGCGGCGGCGATCGACGAGGTGCTCTATGCCAATGTCTTCGAGGGCCTGACCCGCATCGGCCCGAACGGCGAAGTGCTGCCTGATCTCGCCGAAAGCTGGAGTATTTCCGACGACGGCAAGGTCTACACCTTCAAGCTGCATACCGGTGTGAAATTCCATGACGGCACCGACTTCAACGCCGACGATGTGAAATTCTCGCTCGACCGTGCCCGCGCCGACAATTCCGTCAACGCGCAAAAGGGCCTGTTCGCCGCTATCGACAAGGTCGAGGTCGTCGATCCCGCCACGGTGAAGGTCACGCTGAAGAACCCGCAAGGCTCCTTCCTCTACAATATGGGCTGGGGCGACGCGGTGATCGTCGCGCCTGAGACAGCCGACACCAACAAGGAAAAACCTGTTGGCACCGGCCCGTTCAAGTTCCAGAACTGGGCCAAGGGTTCGTCGATCACGCTGGTCAAGTCGGACAATTACTGGGGCGCACCGGTATTCCTCGACAAGGCCGAGTTCCGCATCGTTCCGGATGCCGCCGCCGCCGTTCCGGCATTGCTGTCGGGCGACATCCAGGCCTTTCCGTTCTTCGATCCCGACAGCGTCGCCCAGGTCAAGGACGACCCACGCTTCAAGGTGGTGATCGGCTCGACCGAAGGTGAAACCATCCTGTCGATCAACAACAAGAAGCCGCCCTTCGACAAGCTGCAGGTAAGGCAGGCTATTTCCTTTGCACTCGATCGCAAGGCGATCATCGACGGCGCCTCGGCCGGCCTCGGCGTGCCGATCGGCTCGCACATGTCGCCCGCCAGCAAGGCCTATGTCGACCTCACCGGCCTCTACCCGCACAATGTGGCGAAGGCCAAGGAGTTGCTGAAGGAAGCCGGCCTGGAGAATGGCTTCAAGGCGACGCTGAAGCTGCCGCCGCCCTCCTATGCGCGGCTTGGCGGCGAGATCATCGCCTCCGAGCTTCGCGAAATCGGCATCGATCTCGAGATCATCCCGGTCGAATGGGCGCAATGGCTGGACCAGGTCTTCACCAAGAAGGATTACGACCTGACCATCGTTTCCCACACCGAGCCCAACGACATCGATATCTATTCGCGCAAGGACTATTACTTCAACTACGACAACCCGGCCTTCGACAAGATCATCGACGAGTTGAACCTTACCTCGGATGAAGCCAAGCGCACGACACTGCTCGGCGAGGCGCAGAAGGTCCTGGCCGATGACGCCGTGGTCGGCTTCCTCTACGAACTGCCGAAGGTCGGCGTCTGGGACGCTAAACTGCAGGGCCTGTGGGAAAACGCCCCGATCCAGGCCAACGACCTGACCAAGGTGAAGTGGACGGATTGAGCCGCTGGGCAGATAGGCGAAAGTTGCACTCCTTCGCGCCCCCCTCTGCCCTGCCGGGCTGCTTGGCCCGAGCCGCAGGGCAATCGCTTCAGGTCTGCGCTGCCCCTCATCTGCCTGCCGGCATCTTCTCCCCGTATAGTGACGGGGAGAAGAACGCCCTCGCAAAGGATTTCGCCAATCTTCAGCGGTGCAGAAAGGGTGCTGAGGTTGCGGCCAGCCCCCTTCTCCCCGTCTCTATACGGGGAGAAGATGCCGGCAGGCAGATGAGGGGCGGCGCCGACTTCGACTATTGGCCGGTCGAGCGCTACCTTTTGTCTGAAGCGACTGCCCTGCCGAGACCCGTAGCGTCCGGTAGGACAGAGACGGGCGTGAAAGAGCACTGTCACCTGGTCTCCGCGACAGGCAACGCAGCGGTCCGTGTGCGATGACCGCCTACCTCTTCAAGCGCCTCGTCATCGCCGTCGTCACGCTGGTTCTGGCCTCGATGGTCGTTTTTGCCGTGCTGGAGATCATTCCCGGCGACCCGGCGCGGCTGATGCTTGGCCTGAACGCGAGCGCCGATCAGGTCGAATTGCTGCGCAACCAGATGGGCCTCAACGCTCCCGTCGTGCTGCGCTACCTGCATTGGGCCGGCGGCTTGATGAGCCTCGATTTCGGCCGTTCCTACACCTATTCGGTGCCGGTCATCGATCTGGTCCGCGAGCGCCTCGTCGTCTCGCTGCCGCTGACGCTGATGGCGCTGGCGTTGTCCACCGCCATTGCCATTCCGGTCGGACTGTTTTCCGCCAGCCGAAGCGGCCGCGCCGGCGACACGATCGCGATGGGTGCCGCACAGCTTGGCGTCGCCGTGCCCAATTTCTGGTTCGCGCTGATGCTGATCTATTTCTTCGCCGTCTGGCTGCGGTTGGTGCCGGCGGGCGGTTTTCCCGGCTGGAGCGCCGGCGTCTGGCCGGCGCTGAAATCGCTACTCCTGCCGGCAATCGCCCTCGCTCTGCCGCAGGCGGCGATCCTTGCCCGGGTCACCCGCTCGGCGCTGATCGAAGTGCTGAACGAGGACTACATCCGCACCGCCCGCGCCAAGGGCCTGCCCTATCGTCTTGTCTTATGGCGGCACGCACTGCGCAACGCCATGATCCCGGTGGTCACCATTTTAGGCCTGCAATTCGCCTTCCTGCTTGCCGGCACCATCATCATCGAAAACGTCTTCTATTTGCCCGGCCTCGGGCGGCTGGTGTTCCAGGCGATCAACCAGCGTGACCTGATCGTGGTCGAGAGCGTCGTCATGTTGCTGGTCGCCGCCGTCATCGTCGTCAATTTCGTTGTCGATCTCTCCTATGCGGTGGTCGATCCGCGCCTGAGAGGCCGGCAATGACGCTGCACATCGACATCCCCGACGAGAACCTTGCCGGCATCCTGGCCAAGGCGTTCAAAAACCGTTCGTTCCTTGCCGGCTTCGTCATCACCGCACTGGTGGCCGCGGTCGCCATCCTTTCCTTCTTCTGGACGCCTTACGACGTCACCAAGCTGGTCATTTCCGACAAGACCCAGGCGCCATCGCTGGCGCACTGGTTCGGCACCGACCATTTCGGTCGCGACATCCTGTCGATGATCATGGTCGGCGCCCGCAACTCGATTGCCGTGGCGCTGGTGGCGGTCGGCATCGGCATGGGCATCGGCGTGCCGCTCGGCGCCTTTGCCGCGGCGCGCGGCGGCACCGCCGACGACGTGCTGATGCGGCTGAACGACCTGGTCTTCGCCTTTCCGGCGCTGCTTTCGGCAATTATGATCACCGCCATCTTCGGGCCGGGCGCGTTCAACGCCATCATTGCCATCGGCATCTTCAACATCCCGGTATTCGCGCGCGTCGCCCGGGCCGGCGCCCTGGCGATCTGGCCCCGCGAATTCATCCTCGCCGCCCGCGCCGCCGGCAAGAGCAGGACGCTGATCAGCATCGAACATGTGCTACCCAACATCGCCACGCTGCTCCTGGTACAAGGCACCATCCAGTTCGCGCTGGGCATATTGGCCGAAGCCGGGCTTTCCTATGTCGGGCTGGGCACGCAGCCGCCGATGCCGAGCTGGGGCCGCATGCTGTTCGACGCCCAGACCCGCATGGTGGTGGCGCCGTGGATGGCGATCTTTCCCGGCATGGCGATCGTCATCACCGTGCTTGGCTTGAACCTCCTTGGTGACGGCATTGCCGACATTCTCGATCCGAAATCGCGGCGGCAGCGATGAGCCTGCTCGAAATCGACAAGCTGTCGCTGACCATCGGCGGCACCCGTATCCTCAGAGACGTCGAGCTTTCCGTCGCGCCGGGCGAAGTGATGGGGCTGGTCGGCGAATCCGGCTCCGGCAAGTCGATGACGGCGCTCACCGTGATGCAGCTACTGCCCTGGACGGCGCACGCCACCGGACGCGTCACCTTCGACGGCATCGATATCCTGGCGGCGAGCGAGGATCAGATGTGCGCGCTGCGCGGCGACGACATCGGCATGGTGTTCCAGGAGCCGATGACGGCGCTCAACCCGGTTAAGACCATCGGCGAGCAGGTTGCCGAGGGTATTCGCTGGCACACCAGGGCGAGCCGCGCGTACGCAGAGGAACGGGCGCGAAAAATGCTCGACCGGGTCGGCTTGCCGGCGGCGCAGTTCCCTTTGTCGCGCTATCCGCACGAGCTTTCCGGGGGCCAGCGCCAGCGCGTCGTCATCGCCATCGCCTGTGCGCTAAAACCCAAGCTGCTGATCGCCGATGAGCCGACGACCGCGCTCGACGTGGTGCTGCAGGCGCAGATCCTCGACCTGCTGCGCGACCTCGTAGCGGAAAACCGCATGGGCCTGCTGCTGATCTCACATGACCTCGCTGTGGTGACCGAGATGGCGGACCGCATCACCATCCTGCGCCACGGCGAGGTGATGGAGGCCGGCGACACGGCGCGCACGCTGTCCGAACAACTCCATCCCTACACGCGCCAACTGGCGCAGGCCTCGATGCATGTGCCGGCGCGCGCCCGAACACATGAGGTCGGCCAAGGCAAACCCCTGCTCCAAGTCGACAATTTGACGCGCGATTATCCGGGACGCCGCATATCGCTGTTGAAACGCGCTGCTCCCATCCGTGCCGTCGACGATGTCTCCTTCTCGATGGCGCCCGGTCAGTCGGTGGCGCTCGTCGGCCGTTCCGGCTGCGGCAAGTCGACCCTCGCCCGCATGGTTCTGGCACTGGACAAGCCGACCGCCGGAACGATCCGCTTCCGCGGCGACACCCTCACCGGCAAGAGCGAGGCGGAGCTGAAGCCGGCACGGCGCGACATGCAGGTCGTGTTCCAGGACCCGTATGGCTCGTTCGACCCACGCCAGAAGGTCGAAAGATTGGTGGCCGAGCCGCTGCATGTGCTGGAGAAGAAGCCGCCGCCCGCCGCGCGGCGCGAGATGGTGGCGCATGCGCTGCACGAGGTCGGCCTCTCACCAAGCGACATGGACAAGTATCCGCACGAGTTTTCGGGTGGCCAGCGCCAGCGCCTGTCGATCGCCCGCGCCATCATCACCCGGCCGAAGCTGGTCGTCGCCGACGAGCCGGTCTCGGCGCTCGACGTCTCGATCCGCGCCCAGATCCTCGACCTGTTCGCCGAGCTCAACCAGAAGCTCGGCATCGCCTATCTGTTCATCACCCATGATCTGACCGTCGCCCGCGCCATCACCGACGAAGTGATGGTCATGCATGACGGCAAGATCGTCGAGCGCGGCAGGACGAGCGAAGTGCTCGACCACCCGCAGTCCGAGGCGGCCAAGGCGCTGGTCGCCGCCGCTCCCGATTTGCATCGGGCCATTGCGAAAAAGATGCAGGAGCAGGGTTAGAGCAGCTTTGTGGCACGGCTTATTCGTCGGCGTACGGGCGGGAGAATGGCCATTGACAGCCAACAGTTTTGAAAGGTGCGAAGGGCCCGAGCCCAATCGGGTTCCGCCGCTGGGCCTGGGCGGCTCTGCTGCGCTGTTCGGGGCGGGTGCTCTGCTGCTGTTCCTGACAACGCGGGTAGCAGTCCCAGCGTTCGTCTCCGCCACCGGGGCTGAGACTGTGGTGATGTGGTTCTTGGCCGCAAGCATCATCCTTTTTGGCCCCCTGCTCCTCACGGCTGCCCTGCTGTTGTATCGAGAACGGCGTCCAGGAAGGCTGGGTTCGTTGGGCGCGCGGCTGTGGCTTCGCCCGATGAATGGCGGCGACTGGCTCTGGGCTGTTGGCGGGCTGGCGGCTGTCAGCGCGCTGACCGGCGGCATCGGCACCGCGCTCCGGATGCTGCAAGACGGGAAGAATATTCATCCCTCGTTCATGGCTTTCGAGCCGCTAGGTCCCGGCCGGTACTGGATTCTCGGCGCGTGGCTGCCGTTTTTTGTGCTGAACATCGTTGGGGAAGAGTTTGTCTGGCGGGGTGTCGCACTGCCGCGGCAAGAGGTTGCCTTCGGGAGGCGGGCTTGGCTGGTCAATGGGACCCTGTGGTTGTTGTTCCACGCTGCCTTCCCTTGGCAAGTCCTGTTGACCCTTGTGCCGATCACGTTGCTCCTGCCCTACATTGTCCAGCGGCGTCGCAGCACATGGGCCGGGATCGTTATCCACGCCGGGTTCGGTGCAATGGGCTTCCTGGTCCTAGCATTCGGGCTTGCCTAGCGCCCCAGACCTGCACCGCGCGATTGTACGGCGGTGCAGGAACAGGTTTGAGGCCCCTCAGATCATCTGGAATTGCCCGGTGGCCTTGAACCGGAGATAGGCGTCGATGCTGCGCGCCATATTGGGCAGCATTTCGGGCAAGCCGTCGACCGCAAACCAGCCGACGGCGCTGCTCTCGTTATCGATAACGGCCGGCTCGCCTTCAAAGGAGCGCGTATGCAAGATCAGCGCGAAGAACTGGGCTCGATCACCATTCGGAAACAGGAATGTTTCATATTGCGGGTCGCAGCCAAACCCGAACGGCTCGATGCCGCTGACGATCAGCCCGGTTTCCTCGGCTACCTCCCGGCTTACCACCGTTTCCAGGTTCTCCCCTTCCTCAGCATTGCCGCTCGGCAGACCCCAAACACCAAAATCGGTCCGTTTCTGCAGCAGGATGCGACCATCGGCGCCCTCGATGGCGATCCGCGCATCGGGCATCAGCACCAGACGATCGCCGATCAGCTCCCGCAGTCGTCCCAGATAGCTGTCGGCGTCAGCAAATCGTTAGCACACGATGTCTCAGTCTTGTGGCTTGACCAAATCGACCGGGCTGATGTCGAGCAGGTCGAGCGTGCGGCGAAGAAGCCGCATCTCGTTCCCGGCAAGCTGCGAGTCGGCCTTGGCGATTTCCGCCATGTGGCGGGCGAGCAGCTTGCGCCGCTCGACGTCGAGGTCGCGGAACTGCGCAATGGCCTGCGAGCCGTTGGTCTCGTAGCCGAACTCGTTGAGGTATTCGATGACGCTGTCGATGCTGGTTTCGGGAATGCCGAAAGCTTCACGGCAGATACGCCTGAAGGCGGTCATCTCGCTTTCGCTGACCGAACCGTCGGCCAGGATCATGCGGAACAGCATCAGCAACTCCGCCGACAGCACCGGATCGTCCGCCACCTTGCGCACGCCGGGGTCGCCGTCGAAGATCGAGCGTATCTGGTCCAGCAATCCCATCGCCATCAGCGTCCCCTCCGATTCGTCCGGAGATAGGTAGCGCGGAATCGGCCTGGCGCAAACGGGGTGCGCGTGGTGGAACCCGCCATATTTTCTCGCCGGAAAACTGCTGGCCAATCCGGCGACCCGCTGCGTGTGCTCATTGGTGTGTGACCACGCGCCTGATAGTATGTCGCTGTACGAATCATGTTGAGGAGGGACCGAACATGAATCTCAGTGCGCCTACCCAGCTTATTTTCATCATATCCCTTGTTATCGCCATCATCGGCGTTCTCGCCGCGCTTGGCGTTCTTGCGTTCATCCCTTTGGCTGCCGTGTGGATTGTCGTCATCGCCTACATCGTGCTGGCCGCCGGCTGTCTGATGCGCGGCGCTTAAACACAACCAGAGAACTCAGAATCTCAGGCAACTCGGAGCGCCCGGCCAAAAGCCGGGCGCTTTTGATTCTGAAGGATGGTCTGTTAAAGTCGCCTGGCGGAAGGAAAGCGCATGCCCGCCGACAGCGACGACGGCAGCCGCCACGACAGTCCAGGCCTCGATCGGTTCGAGCCAGGCCTCGATCGCTTCGAGATGGTGCGGCGCGCGCCCAGCCATCGGCTTCAGGGCGCCGTCACCGACATATGCGGCTTTCGCGAAACCATGCCAGGCCATTTCCGCGCCGTCGAATATGCCTCCCTGACCGTGCCGCTGGTCATCAGCTTTGCCGAACCCTTTGCCATCGGACTCGGCAAGGACCCGGGCGACAACGACCGCTTCGCCAGTTTTGCCGCCGGCCTTTATGCCGGGCCGGTGGTGATCGAATCCTTCGGCGGCGCCTGCTGTGTGCAGGTCAATTTCACGCCGCTGGGCGCGCGTCGGCTCTTCGGCCGGCCGATGAGCGAGCTGACCGACCGCATGGTCGGCCTGGACGATGTGCTTGGCGTTGAAGGCATCGCGCTTCGCGAAAGGCTTGGCAATGCGCCGGATTGGAGCACACGCTTTGCCATCGCCGAGGCCTTCGTCGCGGACCGGTTGGCAACCGCGGACCGCACTCAAGCCGAAATAGCCTGGGCCTATGAGACGATCGTCACGACGGGCGGCCGGACCCGCATCTCGACACTGGCCGAAAAACTTGGCTGGAGCCGCAAGCATCTTGCCGGAAAATTTTCGGATGCGATCGGAACCGGCCCAAAAACGCTGTCGCGAATTGTCCGCTTCAACCATGCGCTTGGCCTGTCGAGGCAGGCCAACAGCGATTGGGCCGACATCGCCGCCGACTGCGGCTATGCCGACCAGGCGCATCTGGTGCGCGAGTTTCGCGACCTGGCAGGCGTCGCGCCGACAGCGCTTGCCGCGAGGTAACATTTCTTCAAGACGCGCGGCCGGCCTTCGCCCAGACTGGGTTGATTAACCAACCCACTAAAGGAGATCAGCCATGCCGAACACCACCGAACCGCCGCGGCTTTATCCGGCGCTGCGCTACAGAAATGCCGGCAAGATGATCGATTGGCTGTGCGGGGCCTTCGGCTTCAGCATCCGCGCCCGCTATGGCGAAGGCGACGTGGTGCACCACGCCGAACTCGCATTCGGCTCCTCGATCATCATGCTCGGCACGGTGCGCGATGACGCCTACGGCAAAATGGTCGGCGCGCCCGGCTCGGGCGGCGGCAAGTCGATCTATGTTGCCGTCGCTGACGCCGACGCGGCATACGCTCGGGCAAAAGCGGCCGGCGCCGAGATTCTGGAAGAACTCACCGACCGCGATTATGGCAGCCGCGAGTTCATCTGCCGCGATCCGGAAGGCAATGTCTGGTCGCTCGGCACCTACTGGCCGAAGGCTGACGAACCCGCCAGCTAGCGCGCCTGCCCAAAAATCGCGTCGCAGTCGAGGTGGGTTTCCAGTTCGGCTGCGATCTCGTCCAGTGCCCGTTCGACCTCGGCGCGGTAGTCGATGCCGCCGCCGTTGACGCCGAGGCTTTCCAGGAATTTCGCCCGGAAGGCGTCGGCGGAAAACAGCCCGTGCATATAGGTGCCTGATACCTTGCCGTCGGCGGAGATGGCGCCATCGTCGGCACCGTTGATGATTGCGGATGGCCGCAGCGTGTCCGGACCGGTGGTGCGGCCGAGATGGATCTCGTAGCCCTCGAGCGGCAGGGCGAACGGCACCGAGCGCGCACTGACATTGCGCACCGTCTTTTCCGGCTCCATCACCGTTTCGACGTCGAGCAGGCCGAGGCCCTGTGTCTCGGTAACGCTGCCCTCAATGCCGTCGGGATCGCGCACTATATGGCCGAGCATCTGGAAGCCGCCGCAGATGCCGACAATATGGCCACCTCGTTTCCTATGCGCGGCAAGGTCGCGATCCCAGCCGTTCTCGCGGAATTTCAGGAGGTCGCCGATCGTCGACTTGGAGCCGGGAATGACCACCAGACCTGCATCCTGCGGCAAGCGTTGGCCAGGCGGCACGAACACCACCTCGACCTGCGGTTCGGCCTTGAGCGGGTCGAGGTCGTCGAAATTGGCGATGCGCGAGAGCACCGGCACGGCGACCTTCAGCGCGCGCTTCTCGCCGGACGCCAATCGTTCGAGGACGACGGAATCTTCCGACGGCAGGCGCGCCGCCGCCTTCAACCACGGCACGACGCCAAAACAGCGCCAGCCGGTAAATTTTTCGATCGCCTTGATGCCGTCGTCGAACAGCGAGACGTCGCCGCGGAACTTGTTGATGAGATAGCCGGCGATCATGCGCCGGTCCTCATCCGGCAGGATCAGATGGGTGCCGGCGACCGAGGCGATGACGCCGCCGCGATCGATGTCGCCGACCAGGATCACCGGCACGTTGGCGCGCGTCGCAAAGCCCATATTGGCAATGTCGCGGCTCCTGAGATTGATCTCGGCCGGCGAGCCGGCGCCCTCGACAATGACCAGATCGGCGCCCTCGCCGACCTTCGCCCAGGACTCCAGCACGGCATCCATCAACCGGCCCTTCAGCGCCTGGTAGTCGCGTGCCCGCGCCTCGCCGAACACCTTGCCCTGCACCACCACCTGGGCGCCGACATCGGTCTGCGGTTTCAGCAGAACCGGGTTCATGTGGACGGTCGGCGCCACGCCGCAGGCGATCGCCTGCAGCCATTGGGCGCGACCGATCTCGCCACCGCCTGAATCGCCGGGAATGTCGGCAACGGCGGCGTTGTTCGACATGTTCTGCGGCTTGAAAGGCCGCACCTTCAGCCCGCGCTTCTTTGCCGCGCGGCAGAGGCCGGCAACGAGCACCGTCTTGCCGACGTCCGAACCCGTGCCTTGCAGCATGATCGCTTTGGCCATCAGCCCCTGCCCTGCGCAACCGTTCCGGTGATCGTCGACTTGGCTGCCAGCGGCCCGCCGCGCCACAGATAGAGCGCCAGCAGCGGCTCTTTGCCGGTGCGCATGGCGTGGCTGATATCAGGGGCATGGTGGATCACCTCGCCCGCCGCTCGAAGGCGAAAACCGCCATCGCCTATGCGCCATTCGGTGCCGCCGGTCAGCGGAATGTAGATCTCCTCGGCGACATGGTGGTGATCGGGGTAGACGATGTCAGGCCCAAGGATCAGCAGGCCGGCCGCAACCTGGTCGTTGACGAAATGGCCGCGCGTGCCGAACACCTCCAGCCAGCCGTAATTCTCCATGAAAACCTTGCCGAAATCCGCTTCGCCGTAGGTCTGGCCCCAGCGCAGATCGCCACGACGCTCCGCAACCAGCCGCGCCAGCGGCTTGGCGGCAGCGGGAGCGAGTTCGACGATACGGTCGAGCTGGACGAGACAAGGCAGTGCATGCGGTTCGAGCGGCCGGCCCGGCATATCCCAGCCGATCCGGGCCACGGCGTCGCGCACCAGCGCATCATCAAACGTTTGGAGATAGGCATGGAAGCGTCCAAGCAGTTCGTCGAAATTTGTCGTCACACTTTTCTCCAAAGCGCATTCGCGCACAGCGGCTGCGCAGACGGTCGGGTTGCGCGGCGGCATCATTGGTCTAGATTGAACGGCGCGCAAAGCCAAAAACGACAGGCCAGCAGGCCGGAAACATCAGGGAGCACGCCATGGACGCCGCTGTCGATGCGAGCACCAGCCAGTTCGAACTCAACGAGGACCAGCGCGCCATCCAGGAGATGGCCAAGGCCTTCGCCGCCGACCGCGTCGCCCCCAACGCACTCGACTGGGACCGCAACAAGCATTTCCCGGCCGACGTGATCCGCGAGACAGGTCCGCTCGGTCTTGGCGGCATCTATGTCCGCGACGATGTCGGCGGCTCGGGGCTCGGCCGGCTCGACGCCGTGCTGATCTTCGAGGCGCTTTCGCGTGCCGATCCGGCGTTTTCCGCCTTCATCTCGATCCACAACATGGTGGCATCGATGATCGACCGCTTCGGCAGCGACGAACAGCGCCGGCGCTTCCTGCCCAAACTGACCTCAATGGAATGGCTGGCAAGCTACTGCCTGACCGAGCCGGGCTCGGGCTCGGATGCGGCGGCGCTGAAGACGCGCGCGACAAGGACCGGCGGCGATTATGTGCTGAACGGCGCCAAGCAGTTTATCTCCGGTGCCGGCGACAGCGACCTTTATGTCGTCATGGCGCGCACCGGCGCCGACGGGCCGAAGGGCATTTCCACCTTCGTCGTGCCGAACGATGCGCCCGGCCTTTCTTTCGGCGCCAACGAGCACAAGATGGGCTGGCACATGCAGTCGACCCGCCAGGTCGTCTTCGACGATTGCAAGGTGCCGGCCGAAAACCTTTTGTCAGCCGAAGGCGCCGGCTTCGGCATCGCCATGGCCGGGCTCGACGGCGGCCGGTTGAACATCGCCGCCTGTTCGCTCGGCGGCGCGCAATCGGCGCTCGACAAGGCGCTCGCCTACACGGCCGAGCGCAAGGCTTTCGGGTCGAAGATCAATCAGTTCCAGGCGCTGCAGTTCAAGCTCGCCGACATGGAGACCGAACTGCAGGCAGCGCGCATATTCCTCTACACCGCCGCCTCGAAGCTCGACCGCAAGGCGCCGGATGCCGGAAAATGGTCGGCGATGGCGAAGCGCTTCGTCACCGACACCGGCTTCAACGTCGCCAACGATGCCCTGCAGCTGCACGGCGGCTATGGTTACCTGCACGATTACGGCATCGAGAAGCTGGTGCGGGACCTGCGCGTCCACCAGATCCTCGAAGGCACCAACGAGATCATGCGCGTCATCATCGCTCGCGCCCTGATCGGCCGCTGAGGCCAGCAAACACCGGGAGAAAACGATGACCACCATCGCCTTCATCGGCCTCGGCAATATGGGAAATCCGATGGCCGCCAACCTGGTCAAGGCCGGATATGCCGTGCACGGCTTCGACCTGGTGCCGGAGAACCTCGTCATCGCCAGGGAGCACGGCGTCGTCATCATGGCCAATGCCGTTGCGGCGGTGAAGGATGCCGATGCGGTCATCACCATGTTGCCGGCCGGCAAGCATGTTCTGTCGGTTTACGCCGACATCGCGCCCAAGGCGAAAAAAGGCGCGCTGTTCATCGATTCCTCGACCATCGATGTCGAGTCGGCCCGAAAAGCCCATGCCATCGCCGCCAAGCACGGGTTGCTGACGATCGACGCGCCGGTCTCCGGCGGCACCGGCGGTGCGGCGGCCGGCACGCTGACCTTCATGGCCGGCGGTTCGAAGGGCGCCTTCGCCAAGGCCGAACCAATCCTCAAGCCGATGGCCGGCCGCATCGTTCATTGCGGCGACGACGGCGCCGGACAGGCGGCGAAGATCTGCAACAACATGATTTTGGGCATTTCGATGATCGGCGTTGCCGAGGCCTTCGTGCTGGCGGAAAAGCTCGGCCTGTCGCACCAGGCGCTGTTCGACGTCGCCTCGACGTCGTCCGGCCAGTGCTGGTCGCTGACCACCTACTGCCCGGTGCCCGGCCCTGTGCCGACATCGCCCGCCAACAATGGCTATAAGCCTGGGTTCGCAGCGGCACTGATGCTGAAGGACCTGAAACTGTCGCAGGAGGCCGCGCAGAGCGCCGGTGCGGTAACGCCGCTCGGCGCCGAGGCAGCCCAGCTCTATGCGCTGTTTAACGCACAAGGCAATGCTGGTGCGGATTTTTCCGGCATCATCAATTTCCTCCGTGGTGACCCGGCGTAAGCTCCAATTTCGTAGTTTTCGATCTGCCCAAAGCGGAAAGTCGACAAATTTAGGTTTGCTTAAGCTCTTGCTAACCCTGCAGTAACGATGTGCGTTTAAAACGGATGGCGAGGCGGACACCCGCCCGGCGCTCCGGATCAGGTCTCGCGTACCGGAGCCCTTAAGTTTCGCCGTAAGTTTCGCAAGTGTATTGTTGGCGAAGCGCCATGCGTATCTGGCAAAGCCGCGTTCCGATGGAGCGCGGTTTTTGCGTTTCGCATTCTTCAAGGACAATGAGGCGATCGCCCTGGCGCGTCTTGCCACGCTCGACAGGGACGAGGTTTGCCGGCCGGGAGAGTGAGGGCAGGCTTAGTGCGCCAAAGCTGGAACGGCAGTGCCTAGTAGGGCGCGTTTCGGCCCCTTTTCCGACCTTGCTCTACGACGATAGAGCATCGAGCACCCCATCCAATGCGGTCTTTCAGTTGCGAGCGTCGCTGGCTGGAACTGCGTTAGCCAGTCGGAGGCCAATGGCGTTTTTAACGGAACGCTAATATACATGGACGTTCCAACGAGCAGCGCCTGCCAAATCCTTGAGGAATGCATGCGAAGGTTCATCTTCACGGCAATGTGTATCGCCGGCGCAACAGCCGCCAGCGCCCATGATTGGTACGAAGACAAGATTGACCCACAGACGAAATTGAAGTGTTGCGGTGGTTCTGATTGCCGCGCCATACCTCAGTCTTCGGTGCGGTCCAGGATAGACGGTGGTTACACTTATTTGCCGCATAATTTCACCATCCCACGGGACCGTGTACAGGAGTCCCCTGACGGCCAATACCATATCTGCGAGAATACCTACGTCGTAACTAATCAGCTGTATTGGCGTTGCTTTTTCGCACCTCGTGCCAATGTCTCTCTACTTCTCCCACATTAAGGTAAATACTGCGCGTCGCGGCCGGAATCGACATCGGCAAGGTGCGCAGCTGTGGCAAATTCAGTCGCGCCACTCGCTTCCCTGCACGGACGTTCGACCCAGTGATCGCCTCGTGGCGACCCTTCGTGAGCAGCTCCTCCGGCTGGTACTCCTAGGACGCCTGGCGAGCTCTTCGGCAGAATGCGGCATCCAATCGCCGGGCGCCCGACTGCAGGACGCCCGGCGATCGTTTTATCTTACCGCTTGCGCAAATCCGCTTGCGCCAGATCAAGCGCCTTGGCGATGCGGTCGCAGGCCATGTCGATTATCTCGCGCGTCCAGATCAGCGGCGGCGACAGGATCATCGTGTCGCCGGTGGCGCGCAGCATCATGCCCTGGGCAATCGCGTGATCGCGAACGATCACCGCCGCACTGCCGGCCGGCAGGAAGCGCTCCTTGGTTGCCTTGTCCTTGACGATCTCGATCGCCCCCATCAGCCCGAACGAACGCACCTCGCCAACCAGATCGTGCCCACCGAGACGTTCCTGAAGCGCCCTGGCGAAGTACGGCCCGGTGTCGTTCCTGACGCGCTCGACCAGGCCTTCCCGCTCGATGATCTCAAGGTTCTTCAGCGCCACCGCGCAGGCCACCGGGTGCCCAGCGTAGGTGTAGCCGTGATAGAACTCGCCGCCCTTCTCGACCAGGGTTGACGCGATGCGGTCGCCGACCAGCAGCGCCGACAGCGGCTGGTAGCCGGAGGTCAGCGCCTTGGCCGTGGTTATGGTGTCGGGCTCGACGTCGAACGCCTGTGCCGCGAACCATTCGCCGGTGCGGCCATAGCCGGTGATGACCTCATCCAGCATCAGCAGGACATCGTATTTGCGGCAGATGCGCTGCACCTCGGGCCAATAGCTCATCGGCGGGATCTTCACGCCGCCTGCCCCCATCACCGGCTCGCCAATGAAGGCGGCCACCTTGTCGGCACCGGCTTCGAGGATGGCGTCCTCGACCGCCTTTGCCGCGCGCAGGCCGAAATCATGGTCGCTTTCGCCGGGCAGTGCCAGCTCATAGGCATAGGGCATCATCACATGGACGATGTTGGGCACGGCGCCGCCGAGCTGCTTGTGCATCAGATCCATGCCGCCGAGCGAAGCGCCGGCGACGGTCGAGCCGTGATAGCCCATCTTGCGCGAGATGATGCGGTTCTTCTCGGGCTGGCCTTCCAGCACCCAGTAATGACGGACAAGACGCAGCGCCGTGTCGTTGGCCTCCGAGCCGGACGAGCCGTAGAACACCTGGTTGATGTGCTTCGGCGCGATCTCCGCCAGCTTCTTGGCGAGCAGCACCGGCGTCGGGGTCGAGCATTTGAAGAAGGAGTTGTAGTAGGGCAATTCCTTCATCTGGGCATACGCGGCGTCGGCCAGCTCGTCGCGGCCGTAACCGATATTCACGCACCACAGCCCGGCCATGCCGTCGAGGATTTCCGTGCCTTCGGAATCGTAGATGAACGGCCCGTTGGCGTGGGTGATGATGCGCGAGCCGGTCTCGCGCATCTCCTTGTGGTCGGTGAACGGATGAAGGTGATGCGCGGCATCGATCTGCTGAAGCTGCTTCAGCGAATAATTCTGGTAGGTCATGTCTGATCTTTCCTCTTGAACCAATCCGGCAGCTTTCGCGCCGGGGCGGATTCGTCAGAGGAAGGCGGGCGGCGAATAGCCGATGCGGGCGCACAGCCGCAACAGCTCGGCGCGAAGCGTGCGCGGCGACGGCGTCACCGCGACCCCAAATGCGCAACCCGATTTCGCCAGCCGAGCCATGGACTGCACCTTAGGCTGCCTCGAGCCCTCAGTTCAAGCCGTGCCGGTCAAGCGATGCCGTTCAGCGCGCGCTGCAGGAAGACGTACTTCATCGCCGCCTGTGCCGCCTGCGGCCGCCGATCGCCGCGCCCGCCATGGCCGCCGTCGGTCTCTTCGAAGAACAGCGTCTTGCCATGGTCGGTCGCCTGCAGCCGCGCCGCCATCTTGCGGGCATGGCCGGGATGGACGCGATCGTCGGCGGTCGATGTCGTCAGCAGCACCGGCGGATAGGCTGTATCGGTGTCTACATGCTGATAGGGCGAATAGGCGGCGAGCCAGGCGGCCTCTTCCGGCTTCGCCGGATCGCCATACTCGGCCATCCAGGATGCGCCGGGCGGCAGCTCGGTGTAGCGCAGCATGTCGAGCAGCGGCACGTCGATGATCACCGCGCCGAACAGTTCCGGGCGCTGCGTCAACGAGACGCCAGTCAGCAGACCACCGTTCGAGCCGCCCTGAATGCCCAGCGTGGCCGGCGTGGCGATGCCGCGTTTCACCAGATCTTGCGCAACCGCGGCGAAATCGTCGAAGGCATTCTGGCGATTGGCCTTCAGCGCGGCCTGATGCCAATTCGGGCCGAACTCGCCGCCACCGCGGATGCTGGCCTGCACATAGGCATTGCCCTTTTCCAGCCACAGCCTGCCGCGCACGCCGGCATAGCCGGGCAACAGCGGCACTTCGAAGCCGCCATAGCCGTAAAGCAATGTCGGCACCGGCCCGTCCTGGTCGCGCCGCCTGACGACGAAGTAAGGAATCATCGTGCCGTCCTTCGAACGTGCCTCGAACTGTTCGGAGACCAGGGACGACGCATCGAAACGCGCCGGCTGCGATTTCACCGCTGCCAGCGTCGCAGCATTGTCGTCCGACCAGATGATCGAGCTCGGCGTCAGGAAATCGGTGAAGGAAAAGGAGACGCTGGAGCCGAAATGCTCGGCATGGCTGATGCCGACATTGCCGTTTTCGGGCAACGCAACGGGCTTGAACTCCCAGCCACTGTCGCTGCGTTCGCCGGCGACGATCTTGCCGCGCACATTGTCCATCAAATTGATGAACAGCCGGTCCTGCGTGCGGGCGATGCCGGCGATCGAGACGCGATGCGCTGGCTCGAGCACGGTATCGATGGATCCGAATAGACTGGTTTCGATCCAGTGCTCAAAGTCGAGTGAATAGAGCCCGTCGGGCTTGCACAGCGTGCCGTCCGGCGCCGTCCACGGGGTACGCACGCCGAAGACAAACTGGCCCTTGAACAGCGCCGTATCGGTGACGTCGTCCGGCAGCGGAATGCGCCTGTTCTCGCCGGAAGGCAGCCGCAGAAAACTGTGCGAGGCGAAGAAGTCGAGCGTCCGGGCCAGGAAGACGTGGCGCTTGTCGCCGTCGAATTCGACGGACCCGCCGGCGGCGAGATCCTGCTTCAGCGCCTCGAAGATCGGCATCGCCGCTTCCAGCGGCGTGCCGCGCCGCCAGAGCTTGACCACGCGCGGATAGCCGGACTGGGTCTTGTCGTCCTCCTCGAAGGCGGCGGAAACGATAACCGTGTCCTTGTCCAGCCAGCTAAAGCTCGATTTCGAAGCAGGAGCGCGAAAACCGCCATCGACGAAGGACCTGCTTTCGATGTCGAATTCGCGCATCTCGCTGGCATCGCCGCCATCCGGCGACAGGCTGAGCAGGCAGCGGCTGAAGTCGGGGTAGAGCCGGCTGGCGCCGCTGAACACCCATTTCACCCCCTCTTTCGCCGCCAGACTGTCGAAGTCGATGATCGTCTGCCATTCCGGCTTCTCGGTCTTGTAGGAGGCGACCGTGGTGCGCCGCCAGAGGCCGAGTACGTTCGTCCGGTCCTGCCAGAAATTATAGACATGGCCGTTGATTGCGGCCCCGACGGCAATATTGTCCTCGGCCGTCATCAGGTCGAGCGCTGTCTCGAACGACGTCTGATAGGACGGATCGCCTTGCAGTTCCCCGACCGTGATCGCGTTCTGGCGATGCACCCAGTCGAGCGCCTGCTTGCCCCTTCTGTCCTCGAGCCAGAGAAAGGGATCTTCGGCCGCCAACTCCAACTGGCCCTTGGTGTTCGATTTGGTCATGGAGTCTCCGGTTAAGTCAGGCGTTGGCATAGCCAAGATCGACATAGGGCCGCTTATATTCAAGTCATTGCGTCAGAAACGGCGACCTTCTGGCATTCACACCATCCGCCTTCGAATGACGGTTACAATCGCCAGCGCCAGGCAAATGGCGCCAAGCGTGATCGGCAGGCCGCCGGCGCCAAGAACATCCATGGCGCTGCCCGCCAGCGGCGGTACGGCGATGCCGCCGACGCCCCACATCAGCGAGAAGGCGGCGTTGCCGGCGACCAGTGCCGAGCCGGTGAACCGCTCGCCGAGTTCGATGATCGACATCGTGTAAATGCCGTAGGAAACCGCACCCCAGATGAAGACGCATGGCCATATCAACGGCGTCTCGATAAGAACCGGCAGCAGCACGCATCCGAGCACTGTTACCGAAACACAGATGAACCGCACCAGGCGCGCCGTCAGTCGTTCCGCCAGCAAACCGAGCGGCACCTGCATCGCGATATTGCCGGCGATCATCACCGACAGCAGCGCCGACATGCGCGCTTCCGCAATGCCGTAATGCGTTCCGTAGACCGGCAGCAAAGCAAGCACTGCCTGTTCGAAACCGGCGGCCACAACGACCGCCGACAACAGCAGCCACGCCTGCGGAACGAACCCCAGCACCGAAACCCGATGCCCGCTCTCGTCGACGCTCGGCAGCCGTCCCAACACCGAAGCCAGGCAGGCGCCGCAAAACAGGAATGCGGCGATGCCGACGAGAAACGGCGGCCATCCCGTGGTGCCGACCGCAAGCAGGCATAGCGGCCCCGCCGCAAAGCCTGCTGAAATGATCGTCGAATAAATGCCCATGACACGGCCGCGGCGTGCCGGCGGCGCCAGTGCGATCACCCAGACCTCACTCAGCACGTAGAGCGGGTTGGTGACCGCGCCGATCAAAAAGCGCAGCGGAAACCACAGATAGACGTTTTGCGTCCAGCCGATCAGCGCCAGCACAAGCGCAGAAAGTGCCGCGCAAGTAAGCGCGGTGCGCCCTGCCCCGAAGCGGCGCGCTAGCGCCGGGACCAGCGGCGACGACACGATGAAGCCGATCGGCGTCATCGCCGCCGACAGGCCGATCATGGCCGGAGAGACACCCTGGCGCTGCAGAATGAAGCTCAACAGCGGATAGCTCAGCCCTTGCGCGATAGCGAACACCGAGACGGTCGCGATCACGCCGGTGATCGCCGCCCACTGCACCGTCTCGCCGCTGTTTTGTTCCGCCCGGGCCATGATCCACATCAAATATCGGGCTGCAGAATTAGCGTTTCGGTTCGGTGGCGGTAAGCACCGGCAACGAAAACCGCTTGCGCCAGCCGGAAAGAGATCAAGAGCCTGACGATCCCGCCGGCTGCCGTTTGGGCATGTCGCTTCCCTCGCCCTAGTGGTCGCCGCCTCCGCAATGGGCGGACGGCCGGCAGTCCATTATGCCGCCGCATTGTCGCAGCGTACGAGGACTATCATGACCGCCGCCCTTCAGCCCGCCGAACCGGCACTGGCAAACGACCGCGCCCGTCGCGGCGGCCGCGCGGGAAAGCGTGCCGGCGGATCGGCGGCGTTCGAGCAGCCGCCGTTTCGGCAGCTGAAGAACCCGCTGACGCCGACCCGGCTGGTTTCCGACGACGAGCTGGAATCGATCCACCTCGCCTCGTTGCGCGTGCTGAGGGAAATCGGCGTCGACGTGCTGCACGATGAAGCCCGGCGCATCATGAAGGCGCATGGCGCGGATGTCCGCGACGGCAGCGAGCGGGTGCGCTTCGACAGCGACATGATCCTCGAACTGGTTGCGCACTGCCCGCCGGAATTCACCATCCACGCCCGCAACCCGGCGCACAATGTGCGCTTCGGCGGCAACAATCTGATCATCTCGATGATGGCGTCGGCACCCAACTGTTCCGACATCGACCGCGGCCGCCGGCCGGGCAACCAGCAGGATTACCGCAACTTCCTCAAGCTTGCGCAGATGCACAACATCCTGAACTGCACGGGCGGCTATCCGGTCGAGCCGATCGACATCCATCCGTCCGTCCGGCACCTCGAATGCATCCGCGACCTCAGCGTGCTCACCGACAAGGTGTTCCACATCTATTCGCTCGGCAAGGAGCGCAATGTCGACGGTATCGAGATCACCAGGATCGCACGCGGCATCAGCCATGAGCAGCTGCTCGCAGAGCCGTCGGTGTTCACCATCATCAACACCAATTCGCCGCTCAAGCTCGACGTGCCGATGATGGAAGGCATCATCCAGATGTCGAGCAAGGGCCAGGTGGTCGTCATTACGCCGTTCACCCTGTCCGGGGCCATGGCGCCGGTGACGATTGCCGGCGCGCTGGTGCAGCAGAATGCCGAGGCGCTGTCCGGCATCGCCTTCGCGCAGATGGTGCGCAAGGGCGCGCCTGTCGGCTATGGCGGCTTCACCTCGAATGTCGACATGAAGTCCGGCGCACCGGCCTTCGGCACACCGGAATACATGAAAGCCCAGCTGGTCGGCGGCCAGCTTGCCCGCCGCTACAACATCCCCTACCGCACCTCCAATACCTGCGCCGCCAACACGGTCGACGCGCAGGCGGCCTATGAGAGCGTATTCTCGCTATGGGGCGCCATCCAGGGCGGCGGCAATCTTATGATGCATGCGGCCGGCTGGCTCGAAGGCGGCCTGCGCTGCTCCTATGAGAAGACCATCCTCGACATAGACCTGTTGCAGATGGTCGCCGAGTTCCTGACGCCGCTCGATCTTTCCGAGGAGGCGCTCGGCTTCGACGCCATCCAGTCGGTCGGCCCCGGCGGCCATTTCTTCGGCACCCAGCACACGCAGGACCGCTACAAGACAGCCTTCTACGCGCCAATCCTTTCCGACTGGCGCAATTTCGAGAGTTGGGCGGAGGCCGGGTCGCCGACGGCGCTCGAAAAGGCCAATCGCGTCTGGAAGGAACGGCTGGCGTCCTACGAAGAGCCTTATATGGACCCGGCGATCCGCGAGGAGCTCAACGCTTTCGTCGACAAGCGCCGGGCCGAAGGCGGCGCCCCGACCGATTTTTGATCATCTGTATTGGTTTGATGAACAGTCGACCCCCACTCCGTCGAGCTTCGCTCGACACCTCTCCCCCGATCGACGGGGTCGTCTGTGAAACCATCCTTGCTGCGCTTGATGGCAGGCTGGCCGAAACCATTGCTGTATCCGATCTCCGCTTTGTTTTCGCGCCCCGCTCACTCGATTCAACCTCTTCAAAAACGGACCTATCCTTATGAAATCTCACGCAAAAGCGGTTGTTATCGGCGGCGGCGTCGTCGGCTGCTCGGTGCTCTATCATCTGGCCAAGGCCGGCTGGACCGACATCATGCTGATCGAGCGTTCGGAGCTCACCTCCGGCTCGTCCTGGCATGCGGCAGGGGGCTTCCATACGCTGAACGGCGATCCCAACGTCGCCAAGCTGCAGGCCTATACGGTGCAGCTCTACAAGGAGATCGAGGAGATTTCCGGCCAGTCCTGCTCGCTGCACCTGACCGGCGGCGTCATGATGGCCGACACGCGCGAGCGCATGGACTTCTTGCGGCTCGCCCACGCCAAGGGCCGCTATCTCGGCATGGACACCGAACTGATCACGCCGTCCGAGGCCAAGGCGATGTTCCCGCTGATGGACGAGACGAATTTCGTCGGCGCGATGTGGGATCCAGTCGAGGGCCATCTCGACCCCTCCGGCACCACCCACGCCTATGCCAAGGCCGCCAGGAAACTCGGCGCCGAGATCGTGCTGCGCAACCGCGTCGTCGAACTGACGCAGGAGGTCGACGGCACTTGGAACGTCGTCACCGAGCAAGGCACGGTCAAAGCCGAGCATGTGGTCAACTGCGGCGGCCTGTGGGCGCGCGAGATCGGCCGCATGGTCGGTGTCGAACTGCCGGTGCTGGCGATGGAGCACATGTATCTTCTGACCGAGCCGATGCCGGAGGTCGAGGAATTCAACAAGTCGACTGGCCGCGAGATGATCGGCGTGATGGATTTCAAGGGCGAGATCTACACCCGCCAAGAGCGCAACGGCATCCTGCTCGGCACCTATGAAAAGGCCTGCAAGCCGTGGTCGCCGGTCAACACGCCGTGGGATTTCGGCCACGAGCTGCTGCAGCCCGACATCGACCGCATCGCGCCGTCGCTCGAGATCGGCTTCAAGCATTTTCCCGGCATCGAAAAGGCCGGCATCAAGCAGATCATCAACGGCCCCTTCACCTTCGCGCTGGACGGCAATCCGCTGGTCGGCCCGGTGCAGGGCCTGACCAATTTCTGGTGCGCCTGTGCCGTCATGGCCGGCTTCAGCCAGGGCGGCGGCGTCGGCCTGGCGCTGTCGAACTGGATGGTCCATGGCGACCCCGGCTTCGACGTCTGGGGCATGGACGTTGCGCGCTTCGGCGAATGGGCAACGCTGCGCTATACCAACGCCAAGGTGCGCGAAAACTATTCGCGCCGCTTTTCCATCCGCTTTCCCAATGAGGAATTGCCGGCAGCCAGACCGGCGCAGACGACCCCGGTTTACGACACAATGCTCGCCAACAATGCGGTCATGGGCGATAGCTGGGGCCTCGAAACTCCGCTCTGGTTCGCGCCGAAAGGCTCCGAGCCGAAGGACATCGTGTCCTTCCACCGCTCCAATGATTTCGGCCCGATCGGCGAGGAGGTACGCGCTACCCGCGAGAAGGTCGGCGTCACCGAGATCGCCAACTTCGCCAAATATGAAGTCTCCGGACCAGGGGCCGAAGACTTTCTCAATCGGCTGATGACCAACCGCATGCCGAAGACCGGCCGCATCGTGCTGACTCCGATGCTGAACGAGTTCGGCAGGCTGATCGGCGACTTCACCATCGCTAAGGCCGGAGACGACCGCTTCATGATCTGGGGCTCGTCAGCTGCGCAGAAATACCATATGCGCTGGTTCGAAAAGCACCTGCCGAAGGACGGCCCAAGGGGGTCGCAGGTCCGCATCCACCGCTTCGACCAGACGCTGGTCGGCCTCTCCATCGCCGGGCCGAAATCCCGCGACCTGCTGCAGAAACTGGTCGATGTCGATATCTCGACCAAGGCCTTCCGCTTCATGGATTTCCGCGAAATGGCGGTCGGCGGCGCGCCCTGCATGGTCAACCGCATCACCTACACCGGCGACCTCGGCTATGAGATCTGGATGGCGCCGGCCTACCAGCGCCTTGTCTACAAGGCGATCAAGGAGGCCGGCGAAGAATTCGGCCTTGTCGATTTCGGCATGCGCGCTCTGCTGTCGATGCGGCTTGAAAAGAACTTTCCGACCTGGTTCCGCGAGCTTCGTCCGATCTACGGACCGTTCGAGGGCTCGATGGACCGCTTCATCAAGCTCGAGAAGAACGACTTCATCGGCCGGGAGGCAGCGGCCAAGGAACAGGCGGCAGGGCCGAAGCTGCGCCGCGTCTCTTTCATCGTCGATGCAGCGGACGCCGACGTGATGGGCGACGAGCCGATCTGGGCCAAGGTCGGCGGCAAGGATTACGGCACGGTGGAAAGGCCGCATGGCTACGGCGCGCCGCGCTTCGACGCTGGCGGCAAGGAAGTGCGCGGCTCGAAGGCCGCGGAAGGCGCGTCCGCCGTGCGCGGCATCGTCGATGGCGACTGGCGCGTGGTCGGCTGGGTCACCTCCGGCGGCTATGCGCATTACGTCGAGAAGTCGATGGCGCAAGGCTATGTGCCGGCGGCCCTTGCCGAAAACGAGAGCGCCGGACTGTTCGAGATCGAAATCCTTGGCCACCGGCGGCCGGCGCGCATCAATGTTGAGCCGCCTTTCGACCCAAGTGGCGAGAAGATGCGGACGTAAGCCCACACAACGCGGTCGCATTGTGCGGAGCATACTCTTCATGCTAGCGCAGCCGGCAACACTATGCCGGCAAGGGCGATGAGATTTTCATTGAAGTACAATCTGAAATGGGCCAAGTGGCTTGCCGAGGGGCGGATCGGCCCCTTCCCGGCGGCGATCGTCATGGTCGCGGCTTACTTCGCCTTGCAGACCATCATACTGTCCCTGTTGAGCTCTTGGGGGGGAACCGGTGTCGGCATCGATGATGCGGAGCAGCTGATCTATGTTCCGTATCTCTGGGCCGGATATGGCGGCTCGCAACCACCCCTCTATACCTGGATCAATTGGCTGGCCGCGCATGTTTTCGGCACCAGTATCTTCACGCTGAAGCTCGTCAAATACTCCGTGCTGTTCCTCGCCGCCTGCAGCGTGTTCGCCGCCATGCGGCGGTTCGGCTACACCAAGGCGACAGCCGCGGCGGCCATGTTCGGCCTGTTTACGATCCCGCAGGTCGTCTGGGAATCGCAGCGCGCTTTGTCGCATTCCGTCGCCGTCGTCGGCTTCTGCTCGCTGCTCCTGCTCGCCATGGCCTATCTTCTCGAGCGGCGAAGCATGATCGCCTATGCGGCGTTTGGCCTGGCCACGGCGGCGGCAATTCTTGCCAAATACAACGATGTCTTCCTTGTGGTGGCCCTTGTTGCGGCAATGCTGTCGCTGCGCGAATTGCGCAGCGCGATCCTTGATCCGAAGTTCGCAATCAGCATAGCGGTCGCGATATTGGTGCTGGCGCCAACCACCTATTGGAGCCTCATGCATCCCGCCGATTTATTGTCGAGAGGCGAGAAGTTCGGAATAGACTCGCAACAAGGGCGCATGGCGGCGGCCTTTGTCGGCGCCGGCAAGTTTATCATGGGGACCTTCAATTTCGCGGTCTTGCCGGTGTTCGTTTCCGCGCTGGCTTTCGGGCTGGCCGGGTTCCGTTTCTCCGAGCGGCACCCGAAAGGTCCGGCTAGGGAAATTCTGTTGTGGCGTACCTTGGCGCTCGGTTTGGCCATGCTGGCAATACTTGTACTGGCCACCGGCGTGACGGTGGTCAAGGACCGCTGGCTGCTGCCGGTCCTGTTCATGTTGCCGCTGGCCATCGTCGCCACTATGGAACGGCTGGCGCCGCGCGGCAGGAATGCGCAGCTCCTGGTGATCGCTGCTGGAGCGATCATCGCCGTGCTGCTCGCGCCCGCTACCTGGTACGTCCAGATAAACGGGACCAGTGGCCTCTCGCGCATGATCCGCGTGGATTACCCGGCTCTCTATCGCCAACTGACTGCGGACGGACCGGTGAAAACCGCAATATCCGACGGTGCATGGGTCGGAAACCTGCGGCTGGTCGACGAAAAGCTGGTCGCGCTTGACCAGGAAGTGCCTAATTTCGAAACGCTGATGCAGGAGCCGGCCGTACTCGTCTGGCTTGACCGTGACGATCCGAGGCCGGTCATTTTGGACCAGCTCAAAGCGGCCGGCTATGAGCCGGACGGCCAACCGCGGCAAATCATGGTTCCGCTGTTGCGTGGCACCGGCAAATCTGCCCGGCCCGGCGCGTATGTAAGATTGAAGAGAATGGTGGTGGGAGGAGCCACGGCGCCCAAGGCTAGCGGAGGAGCCGAGGGTGGACAAGAACCCGACTGATCGGCCCCGTCATCGCAAGATCATGCCGTTCGAGCCGGACAGCTCGATCGATGCGCTGCGCAAAAAATCGCGCCTGAAGGCCGCCAAACTCAACCAGCATGTGCTGGGCTATGGAGCGCTGGCGGAAGCCGAGTGGCAAGCGGCGGGTATTGCCGCGCCCGACCTGCCCGCCATGCGCCGATACCGGCTAGACCGCATCCGCGCCGGGTTGAAGCGCCGCGACTATGCTGGAGCCCTACTCTACGATCCGGTCAACATCCGCTACGCTACCGATGCCACCAACATGCAGCTCTGGGTCGCGCACAATCCGACCAGGCATTGTTTCGTCGCCACCGATGGCCCGGTGGTGCTGTTCGACTATTTCTCATGCGAGCACCTTTCCGACCATTCCGGCGTCGTCGACGAGGTGCGGCCGGCTGTATCGTGGGCATATCTCTATAGCGGCGAGCTGACCGGTCAAAAAGTGCGCCGCTGGGCATCCGGCATTGCCGAGCTCGTATCGGAACATGGCGGCGGCAATCGCCGTATCGCCGTCGATCACATCAATCCCGAGGGCATCGAAGAGCTCGCCCGTCTCGGCATTTCGACCGGCAATGGCGAGGCGGTGATGGAAAATGCGCGGCTGATCAAATCGCCCGACGAGATCCTTGCCATGCGCCGGGCGATCGTCGCTTGCGAGGCGGCGATGGACGAGATGGAGCAGGCGCTGAGGCCCGGCATCGCTGAGAACGAATTGTGGGCCGAACTCCATCGCGGCAACATCGCGCGCGGCGGCGAATGGATCGAAACCCGGCTCCTGTCGTCGGGCCCACGCACCAATCCATGGTTCCAGGAATGTTCTTCGCGGACGATCGAGGCTGGCGATCTCGTCGCTTTCGACACCGACCTGATCGGTCCTTACGGCTTCTGCGCCGACCTTTCGCGCACCTGGCTTTGCGGTGACGCGCCGCCGTCGCAGGAGCAGCGCGGCCTGTTCCGCATCGCCGCCGACCAGATCGCCCATAACACAGAGCTGATGCGGCCGGGCGTATCGTTCCGCGACCTCGTCGAGCGCTCGTCAGTGCCGCCGGGAGACTGCTTCCCAGCCCGTTACGGGGTGCTCTATCACGGCGTCGGCCTTGCCGACGAATACCCGACATTGCCGCATGCCAGCGACTGGACCGACGACACACCCGACGGCGTGCTCGTGTCAGGCATGGTGCTGTGCGTCGAGAGCTATATCGGCCGGCTTGGCGGCTACGAAGGCGTCAAGATCGAGGAACAGATTCTGATCACCGAGACCGGCAACGAGAAGCTTTCGACCTACCCGCTCGATAATCGGCTGCTTGGCGGCTGAGCGAATCTACGTCAGCGCCGCGATCGCCTCGCGCATCGTGGCGACGATCGCTTCTGGCGTCGTCCTGGCGGTGATGAACGGCAAGCCTTTGCGCCGCCTTGTCCAGCCGACGACCGTCACCTTCTGCGCCGCAGGCTCGAAACGCTGCGCCAGCGCCCAGCTCTTGCAGTCGATCGCCGCGACGTCGGCCCTGCCCTCGGCAACAGCAACGATCGAAGCGCGGTGCCCACAGCTTTCGCTCAGCGCGGAAAAGATATCCAAACTCTCGCCGAATGCTTGCAGGTCGCGTGTTGGCGCGATGATGCCCGACATGGAATCGAGGCTGTTGAAGGTGAAATGCTTGCTGCGCAGCAGATCGAGCGGAATGACGGCGCCGCCGTCGTCCGGCGACCTTGCCGGCGGTGCCTCACCCGCCCTCATGACGATGGCGCTCGAATAGAGTTCGCCCTGTCCGCCCTCGAATGCGTCGTAGCGCGGCTGGCCGACGAGGTGGACACGCTGCGACAGGCCGAGTTCCATCGGTCCCCAGCAGGTTTGCGCAAAGAGCAGCGCCGGATGCAGCCAGAGCCGGTGAAAATCCAGCACGTCCGGCGGCAATGTCGCCGGATCGGGCGCGATGAGTTTTCCCTGATCATCGCGGATACCGCCAGGCACCGGCGGCAAATCGCCGTTGCGGCGGATGATCGTCTCCGGCGCATCGATGCCTTTTTGTCTGAAAACATCGCGCAGCCGCGCCCATTCTGCGTCGACCTCGTCCCGCGCTTCCGGCCAGTCATACATCGGCAAAGCCGCAATGAATTCGCTCATGCCGAGATTTGACCGTTATGCGGGGAAATTGACAAGTTCAGGAAAGCGTCGCTCCGCGGCGCCGCTTGCAATGCCGCAAAAATCATTCCTTCGGCGGCTCGGCAGGTACCGGTGCGCTGCCAAGCCCATTGAGGCTGCGCGCCCTGACGCGCGGCTTGAACGCGCGTCCCAGATCCGGCGTACGCCGCAGCACGGGATGGACGATCGGCTCCTTCGCCTTGAAGGCATAGGCCTTGAGCAGCACGAAATAGTTCGGATAGGCGTAGCCATTGTTCATCCGCAGCCACTCGTCGCGGCGGTCGGCAAACAGCTTCGGCAGCCTGTACCAGGCCACCGTCGGGCTCTTGTGATGGACGAAATGCAAATTGTTGTTGAGGAACAGCAAGGATAGCGGCGAGCGCTCGACGATGATCGTGCGGCCTTCCGGATGTTCCGACCATTGGTGCTCGGCGTAGGTGCGGATCGAAATCAGCGACTGCCCAAGCCATACCGGCACCAGTATGTAGAGCCATAACGGCATGCCGAAGCCGAACTGCACGACAGGCAACACCACGGCGAGGCCGATCGCGTGCAGCAGCCACGCCTTGCGGATGGTCTTGTCGCCCGCGGCAACCTGCTTGGCATCGTCGATGAAGAAGCCGATGCAGGAAAGCCACGGGCCGAGCACCAAGCGCCCGAGCATCGTGTTGTTGATCTTCAGCAGGAACTTCATCGCCGACGGCAGCTCCTCGTGCTGCCAGAGCGCCTTGTAATAGCTTTCGGGATCGTCGAGCGGATCGGTCAGCCGTTCGTCTGCATGGTGGCGCAAATGAATGGTCTTGAACCGGCGAAACGGCCAGACAAGACCGATCGGCAAGAACGCGAAGGCTTCGTTGAGCCGCGCATTCCGGGTTGGGTGGCCGTGCAGCACTTCGTGCATCAGCGAGGATTGCAGCGCCGCAATCAGGGTCAGAAGGGCGAGCGCCAGCAGCGGGTAGGATGGCCAGAGCAGGAAACCGGTGGCGAGCCAGCCGCCGTAGCAGAAAAATGCAAGAACCACGGTCGGCCATTCGATGGCCGCTGCACCGCGTCGCCTATTGCCCGTACTCGTCATGCTATCGACCACTGCCTTCCAGTCGCCGGAACCCGTTTGATTCCTGACAGCATTGTGTCAGGAGCGTTGCCTTACTGCAACGCGATAAAGCGCACAAACTGTTGCGATTGCGCATTTTCAGCCGCAGATGTTATCTATTGTGAACAAGCTTCCGGATTCATTTGCGCCCACAAGGCACTATTGACGGCTTCGGCGCAAATTTTTCCTCCTATCGAGTGGAGTGGCAATTTGGACAAGCGCGACCTGTCGACGATCTTTCGCGAACGCCTGAAAATGCTCTTGACAAGGTCCGATTTGAACCAGTCGGCCTTCGCCGCAGCGGTTGGCATCGACCGTTCGGCGCTGTCGCAGTTGCTCTCCGGCGCCTCGACCCGCCTTCCCCGAGCCGAAACGCTGCTCAACATCGCCGCCGAATTCAAAGTCTCGCTCGACTGGCTGCTCGGTCTCAGCCAGGACGAAGGCGTCACCGGCGAAATCCGCGAGAGCCTCGAGATCGAGGAGGCGCCGGACGGCTTCGACCGCACGCTGCTGGCTCGCTGGCATGCCGAGGCGGCCGGAACGAAAATCCGCTACGTGCCGGCCGGCATTCCCGATCTTCTGCGCACCGAGGCGCTTGTCGACTACGAAGCCGTCATCGCCAACAAGAGCCGCGAGGCACAGGCCGGCGAAACGCAGTACCGCATCGACTACAACCGACGGCCCGAAACCGACATGGAAGTCTGTATGCCGCGCCATACGCTGGAGATCTTCGCGCGCGGGCTGGGCGTGTGGGACCGTTTCCCGGAGGCCGACCGTCACCAGCAGCTCCTCCACATGGCGACGCTGCTCGACGACCTTTATCCCACCTTCCGCCTGTTTCTCTATGACGGGCGGATGCGCTATTCGATCCCCTACACCATCTTCGGACCCTATCGCGCCGCCATTTATGTCGGCGACATGTATCTGGTGCTGAACGCCACCCAGCCAATCCGCACCCTGACCAGCCATTTCGACAATCTGATCCGCGCCGCAGACGTCAACGCTCATGAGGCGGCCAGCTTCACACGAAAGCTCGCGGAGATGCGATTTTGACCGGTTGTTTCTCGCGCCGACATTGACGCCACATAAAGAATTCTTTATATCTTTATCTCAGTTATTCTCCGGGAAGGCGTATTTCATCATGACCAATCCGATCGACGCGCTGCTTGCCGAAAAGGGCGTCCTGCTCGCCGATGGCGCCACCGGCACCAATCTGTTCGCCATGGGACTTGAAGCCGGCGAGGCCCCCGAGCTCTTGAACGAGACCGCGCCCGACACCATCACCAGCCTGCATCAGAACTTTGTCGATGCCGGCGCCGACATCATCCTGACCAACTCTTTTGGCGGCACCCGCCATCGGCTCAAGCTGCACCATGCACAGGACCGGGTCTACGCGCTGAACAAGCGCGCCGCCGAGATCGCAAGCGCCGTTGCAAAAAAGGCCGGCCGCAAGGTGATCGTGGCCGGCTCCGTCGGTCCGACCGGCGAGCTGCTGGTGCCGCTCGGCGCCATGACCTACGACGAGGCGGTCGAGGCCTTTGCCGAACAGATCGAGGGCCTGAAGGCTGGCGGCGCCGAAGTCGCCTGGATCGAGACCATGTCGGCGCCGGACGAGATCCGCGCCGCCGCCGAAGCCGCCATCCGCGTCGGCCTGCCCTATACCTATACCGGCTCCTTCGACACCGCCGGCCGCACCATGATGGGGCTGCTGCCGAAGGACATCCACGGTGTCGTCGACGGCCTGTCGCAGACGCCGCTCGGTGTCGGCGCCAATTGCGGTGTCGGCGCCTCCGATATTCTTGCTTCGCTGCTCGACATGACCGAGGCGAAGCCGGAGGCAACGGTGATCGTCAAGGGCAATTGCGGCATTCCCGAATTTCGCGGCGCTGAGATCTACTATTCCGGCACGCCCGAGCTGATGGCCGACTATGTGCGCCTCGCCGTCGATGCCGGCGCCAAGATCGTCGGCGGCTGCTGCGGCACCTCGTTCCAGCACCTCGCCGCCATGCGCAAGGCGCTCGATACACACATGAAGTCGGATCGCCCGACCGTCGAGCAGATCGTCGAACGTATCGGCCCGATGCGCAACAAGCAGGCGACAGCAAACGTCGCCGAGACCAGCGAAGCCCGCCGCGAGCGCCGCCGCGGACGCGCCTGATGCTTTCGGCTGCGCAGCATTCCGCGCGAAGCGGTGCTGCCACAAAAAAAGGCCGGCAAGGTTTCCCTCGCCGGCCTGCCTCACCCGCCCGTAGGCCGGCTCCCCCTATCAGAACGATCCCATCTGAAAGAAACCGGCCGTCATTGCCACTACCGGTTACCGCCGATCGCCGAGGCAAGGCGCACGAGCGAGAGGAACTCGGACCGGTACCCAAACGGGTCGGCTCCTCTGGCGGCGGTGGCAATCTCCGTGATCTTGTCGTAACCGAACTTCGCGGTCGCATCCTCGTCGCGCAGCTTCTGGCCGAAGGCAGCGATGGCAACGGAGAAACGCTGGTCGGTGCTGGCCTGGTCGAACGACGCCACCTCGTTGGCTGACGTCACCGGAGTGGTGATCAGCTTCGAAGTGTCCTCGTTCGGCAGCTTGTAGCGGATCTTGAGGAAGGCATATTCGTCGGCATTGGCGACACCGCCATTGTTCACCGAGGCCTGACCATAGCGCAGCTGATCAATCTGTTCGCCGCCGCTGCCCTTAGGCGTGATCTCGTAGATCGCGGTGATCGAATGGCCTGAGCCGATCTCGCCGGCGTCGACGCGGTCGTTGTTGAAATCCTCGCGGTTCAAGGCACGGGTTTCATAGCCGATCAGCCGGTACTCCGAGACCTTGTTCGGGTTGAACTCGACCTGGATTTTCACGTCCTTGGCGATGGTGAACAGTGTCGAGGAGGCATCCTCCACGAGCACCTTCTCGGCCTCCGCCAAAGTGTCGATATAGGCGGCGGTGCCGTTGCCGTTCTGAGCGATGGTCTGCATCATCTGGTCATTCAGATTGCCGCGGCCGAAGCCGAACACCGACAGGAACACGCCTGTCTTGCGCTCCTTTTCGATCAGCCGCTTCAGATCGTCGTCGTCGGTCTGGCCGACATTGAAGTCGCCGTCCGTGGCGAGCATCACACGGTTGATGCCGTCCTTGACGAAGGATTTCTGCGCCAGCCTGTAGGCTTCCTTGATGCCCGCCTCGCCCGCCGTGGAGCCGCCAGACGTCAGATTATCGATGGCGGCGAGGATCTTGTTCTTCTCCGAAGCCTTGGTGGGCTCCAGCACGGTGCCGGCATCGCCAGCATAAGTGACGATCGAGACGGTATCGTCGGGTCTTAGCTTGTTGACCAGCAGCCGGAAGGCCGACTGCAGGAGCGGCAGCTTGTCCTGCTCGTTCATCGACCCGGACACATCGATCAGGAAGACCAGATTGGCCTTGGGCTGCTCAGCTGGCTTCACGTCGAACCCCTTGATGGCGACATGCATCAATTTAGTGTGCTCGTTCCACGGCGTCGGCATGACGCTGACGATCGAGTTGAATGGCGTCGACGCGGAGTCCGGGCCTTTCCAGTCGTAGGGGAAATAGTTGATCATCTCCTCGACGCGCACCGTATCGGCCTGCGGAATAAAACCTTCTTTCAGCGAGCGCCGCACGAAGGAATAGGAAGCGGTGTCGACATCGATAGAGAAGGTCGAGACCGGGTCTTCCATTGCGGCATGCACCGGATTGGTCTTGAAATTCTCGACGCGATCGCGGTTTTCCTCTTGCGGAAGCATCTGGTCGGCCGGCGCAGCGGCAGGCTGCTGTGCCATCAGCTTGGAATCGGCAACCGTGCCAGGCATGCGTCCGACCCGCGCGCCGCCATCGACGGCCGGAGCCGCGGTGCGGGTGCCGCCATTCAGCACAAACTCGCCACTCTGCGCCGGTTCGGGAGCATTGCGGGTGAGCGCCTCCTGCTGCGTCAGCCCACCGACTGCGGTCGATTCCGCTTTCGGCGGCGATGTCGGCGCCACAAGCGCCTCGCCGACGTCGCGATTTTCACTGTCAGCATCCGCCTTCTTCTGCTTGTCCGCTTCGGCCACGACCGGCGGTTTGACGGTCGCCGGCTTGTCAGCCAGCGTTTCGGTGATCTTATCGTCCCCGCCGAATTCGGGTCCACCGAATTTGGATTCCCCGAGCATATAGATGGTGGCATATCCGGCGATCGGCAGGGCAACGAGCCCGGCAATGGCCGGCGTGGCGAAGAGTTTCTTTTGCATGATTTCGCTCCAGAGCTTTCGTGCTCGCTCTGTGAGACGAAGCCCGCTCACCGATCCTTGGGCGGCAGGTGAAGTTTTTTCGTCCATGTCATAGGCGCGCATGGCGGCATGGAAGGCACGCGCCTTTGCGTCCGCGTCCGGCGCCGGTGCCGCGATATCGCGCAGCCTGTTCAGTTGGTTGTCGTCGACCATGGTCACACTTCCCCGGCTGAACGCATCAGCGTCTTCAACCGTTTCTTCGCCTCATGGATGTGCCAGGAAACCGTCGTCTCCGAGATCGCCATCGCCTCGGCGGCGGCCGCGTGGCTCAGCCCTTCGCCATAGACCAGCAGCACCGCGTCGCGCTGCTTGTCAGGAAGCTTGCGCACCGCTGCCCAGAGCGCCTCGGCCGGATCTTCCGGCTCGACCGAGGTTCCCCCCGAAATCAGCGCATAGGCGCCATACGCCTCGGTCTTGGCAGTGTCGCGGGCGGTCTTGCGCATCACGTCACGCGCCGCATTCAGCGTCATGGCGTAGAGCCATGTCGTGAAGGCGCCGCTGCCATGATAGTCGCGGATCGCCCGGCCAAGCCGGACGCAGACTTCCTGGGCGATATCCTCGGCGTCGGCCTTTTTCCCGCACCAGCGATAGGCGGCGCGATAGACGAAACCGTAGTGCCTTTCGAGCAACTTGCCGAAAGCACCCCGATCTCCGCCCTTCGCCCGCCCGATCAGTTCAGCGTCGGAGGCTTCGCTTTCGTCCAGCATCATCGCCATCATTGCCTGTTGGACGAAGGCTAATGGCTGTTCCTTGGGGCGATGGAAAGAATTTTTTGGCGCGCCGTCACGTCGTAACGGTTGGCGTGCCCTGACCGAGCGTCTCCGCGAACAGCGTCGTCAGCCGCTTCCAGTGGCGCTCGGCGCCGGCTGCATCGAAGGCGCTGTGGTCCGGCACGCACCAGCCATGCGCCATGCCGGCATAGTTCTCTATCACATGGTCGACCTCAGCCGCGCGCAGCGCTTCGGCCAGCCGCGCCGCTTGTGCGGGCGGAAAGCTGCGGTCGACACCCGCAGTGCCGATATAGACCTTTGCCTTCACCGAGGCGGCCTTCCGGTGCGGACTGTCGGCAGCGTCACCAGCCAGATTGCCGCCATGGAAACTGGCCGCCACAACGATGCGGTCGGGATGGCTGGCCGCCGCGTTCAACGCCCGCGCTCCACCCATGCAGTAGCCGACAATGCCGACCGGCCCGGTCAGGCCTTGGGCAGCAAGCGCATCGAGGAAAGCGCCGCTGTCGCGGATTGTCATCTCCTGGGTCGTGCCGCCGACGAGAGCTGTGACCGCCGCCTTGCTCTTCTCTTCGCTGAACGCAGTCTTGGGATCGAAGGGGCCGTAGGGCGCATTGCGGTAAAAAAGATCCGGCACCAGCACCGCGTAGCCCTCGTCCGTGAGCCGCTCTGCCATTTGATCGAGCGCCGGTCGCGGGCCGAAAGCGTCCATGTAGAGGATGATCGCTGCCTTGGCCGGGGCTGCCGAGCGGAACAGCCCGGCTTTGGCCACGCCGTCACTTGTCTTGATCTGCATCGCTTGCTTGGCCATCATCCGCTCCGTTGACGTGTCGTGCGATAGATATCTGCGGTGACCGTCGCGGCAAGCCGTAATGAGGCGATCTCCTTCAAGATTTCGTGCGGCATTCGGCGACGCTAAATACGCGCGAATGCTGCCATGTGAAAGGCCTGAACCTTGGCCGGATAGCGATAATCGGCGCCGTAAGGACAGGCGTTGCGATCAAGGCAGCCGCCGGTCCGGCAAGGCGCGCCATGGTCTCCGCGCACATGCGCCAGACAAGTTTCATGCGCAAAACCATCCGCAGAATAAGCCTCGACCGGACAGGATTTCAGGCAAGGCTTTTCGGCACATGTGTCGCAAAGGTGAATCGCGTCGCGAGGTTCTCGAAGCGCCATCTCGTTTTCGAACAGCAGCGCGCCGCGATAGGCATGCCAGAGCCCGTATAGCGGATGCACGAGGATGCCGAGCGGCGACGGCTTCAGCCCCTCCGCCCGCATCGCCCATTGCTGGAACGGCAGATAAGGCCTATCGGACGGCGACACCGCGCGTGCCCCGAATTTTTCGGCCACCGCGCCGATCGCTTCGCGCGACCATGTGTCGAGCGGATTGGCGAAGGATTGTGATCGTTTCTCCAGCCAGCGCAGGAAGTGCGGCCAAGGTGCGGCACCCGCCTGCCCCACCAGCAGGACGGATCTGGCAGCAGCGCCGGAGAGACCGGAAGGTGTTTCCTCACCGCCCGCAAAATTGAAGCCGCCGCGCAGGATGAGGCCGTGGGCGGAAAGCGCAGCCGCGATGGTTTCGATCATGCTGCCCTCGAGGATCATCCCTTCTTGTCCGGGTCGGAGAAGGCGCTCCGCCAGACTTCTTTGTGGATGATGTCGGCGACTTTAGCCCCGCCTGATTCGGGCTCCTTTCAGGTGAAGGCGTCGGCCATCGACGCCTTCTTCCTGGCGATGAAGTCCTTCAGCCCGTCGTCGATGCCCGGGTCGAGATACGGCGCCTCGTAGCTCTCCAACCAGCGGCGGGCGAGCTCGTTGGCCCGCTGCGGCGCGGTTTTTTCGCCTTCGGCCAGCCACTGCTCGTAGGAATTGTTATCGGCGATGTTGGAACGGTAGAACGCGGTCTGGAAATTGGCCTGGGTGTGATCGCAGCCGAGATAATGGCTGCCCGGGCCGACCTGGCGGATGGCATCCATCGCCTGGCCATTTTCCGACAGGTCGACACCTTCGGAGAACTTCTGCGTCATGCCGAGCTGGTCGATGTCCATCACGAACTTTTCGTAGCAGGAGGCCAGACCGCCCTCGAGCCAGCCGGCCGAATGCAGCACGAAATTGGTGCCGGCGAGGATCGTCGAGTTCAGCGTGTTGGCGCTCTCATAGGCCGCCTGCGCATCGGGGATTTTTGAAGCACAAAGCGAGCCGCCCGTGCGGAACGGCAGGCCGAGCCGGCGGGCAAGCTGGGCGGCGCCATAGGAAACCAGCGACGGCTCCGGCGTGCCGAAGGTCGGCGCGCCAGACTGCATTGAGATCGACGAGGCGAAGGTGCCGAACAGCACCGGCGCGCCCGGCCGGATCAGCTGCGTGAACGACGCGCCGGCCAGCACTTCGGCCAAAACCTGCGTCAGCGTACCGGCGACCGTCACCGGGCTCATCGCACCGGCAAGGATGAACGGCGTGACGATGCAGGCTTGGTTGTGGCGCGAATAGACTTTCAGCGCTCCCAGCATGGTTTCGTCGAACACCATCGGCGAGTTGGCATTGATCAGGCTGGTCAGCACCGTGTTGTTCTCGACGAAATCGTCGCCGAACACGATCTTGGCCATTGCCACCGTATCTTCGGCGCGCTCGGGCGCAGTCACCGAACCCATGAACGGCTTGTCGGAATATTTGATATGGCTGTAGACCATGTCGAGATGGCGCTTATTGACCGGTACGTCGACCGGCTCGCAAACCGTGCCGCCCGAATGGTGGATCGACGGCGCCATATAGGCGAGTTTTACGAAATTCCGGAAATCCTCGATCGTCGCATAGCGCCTGACCCCGTCGAGATCGCGCACGAAGGGCGGTCCATAGACCGGCGCGAACACGGTCGCGTTGCCGCCGATCTGCACCGAGCGCTCGCCGTTGCGGGCGTGCTGGGTATAGACGGACGGAGCGGTCTTCAACAGCGAGCGGCAGAGGCCCTTGGGGAAATGCACGCGCTCGCCCTTGACGTCGGCGCCCGCCTCTTTCCAAAGCTGCAGTGCCTCGGCGTCGTCGCGGAAGATGATGCCAATCTCTTCCAGCACCGTGTCGGTGTTCTTTTCGATCAGCGCCAGCCCTTCCTCGTCCAACACTTCATAGACGTTGATCTTGCGCTTGATATAGGTGAGCTGTGTGCCGGGGCCGCCGCCCGAACGTGCAGCTCGTCGGGCTGCGGCGCCACCGCTGGCAGCGCGCCCGCGCCGTGCGTTTGACGCTTCCTGATCGACCGGCGCGTTCTCACTCATAATCGTTCTTCCCTGGCTTTCGTTCTGGCCTGATTTGCTTTGGCCGGGCTCTTGTTCCGGCCTGAAATCCGTTTGCGGCCGCATATTGCGGTCTCTGGCCGGATCGTAGCCATGCACCCTATTCGAAACGGCCCGCCAGCGCCAACGCCTGTCGCAAAATCGACAAGAATTCTAAGAGATTTACGGTCGCTTTCCTTTTGCGGGAAGTCGCAAATCAGCTATGGACAACCGGCCCGCGCGGGTTAGGTATTGACGCGATATTTTTAAGCTGCCGCGATAGTTGTAGCCGGCAAGGAGCCTGAGAAAAAATGGCCGACGACGAGATCATCCTTTCGGAACTCTCCGACGACGAGTTGGTGCAGCAGATGCACGACGACCTTTACGACGGGTTGAAGGAAGAAATCGAGGAAGGCACCAACATCCTTCTCGAGCGCGGCTGGGCGCCTTACAAGGTTCTGACCGAGGCTCTGGTCGAAGGCATGCGCATCGTCGGCGAGGATTTTCGCGACGGCATCCTGTTCGTTCCGGAAGTGCTGCTATCGGCCAACGCGATGAAGGCCGGCATGTTCATCCTGCGTCCGCTGCTTGTCGCCACCGGCGCGCCGAAGCAGGGCAAGATGGTGATCGGCACCGTCAAGGGCGACATCCACGACATCGGCAAGAACCTCGTCGGCATGATGATGGAAGGCGCCGGCTTCGATGTCATCGACCTCGGCATCAACAATGCGGTCGAAAAATACCTCGACGCCATCGAAAAGCACCAGCCCGACATCATCGGCATGTCGGCCCTGCTGACCACGACCATGCCTTACATGAAGGTCGTCATCGATACGATGAAGGAAAAAGGCATTCGCGACGATTATGTCGTGCTGGTCGGCGGCGCACCGCTTAACGAGGAATTCGGCAAGGCCGTCGGCGCCGACGCCTATTGCCGCGACGCCGCGGTGGCGGTCGAGACCGCCAAGGACTTCATGAAGCGCAAGCACAACGTCCGCGCTTCGGCCTGAGCCAACAAATTCGGCTCCGACGAGAAAAGCCGCGCCTTGCAGTGCGGCTTTTTTATTCCCAAATGTCTGAAACCGTGCAGATCAGGGTTTCTTGACGGTATCGTCAACGGCCTTCGCAGTGGATTTGAGATCCTTGCCGACGCCTCGAACCGTGTTGGCGCAAGCCGAAACAGCCAAGGCGCAGGCGAGAATAGCGATTGGCGCAACGCGGAACAATTTCATGATTGGTGTCTCCCTCAGCACATAAATTTGCTGGACAGCAACGAAGATCGATTAGACTGGTTCCATGAGTACCGCGCGAAAACAACAATCCGATCAAGGCGACAAGCTGCTCGTCATCGCCTGCGGGATGATTGCGCGCGAAGTTCTGGCGGTCAAGGAGCAGCTCGGGCTCGACCATCTCGACCTGACCTGCCTGCCGGCGGAGTTCCATTTCTATCCGGACCGCATCCCGCCGGCCATGGACAAGGCTATCGAGAAGGCCAAGACCGACGGCTACAAACACATCTTCGTCGGCTATGCCGATTGCGGCACTGGTGGCCTGCTTGACCGCATCTGCGAGAAGCACGGCGTCGAGCGCATGGCCGGACCGCATTGCTTTGCCTTCTATCAGGGCATGGATGCCTATGCGAAGGTCGCCGATGACGACATGATGTCGTTCTATATGACCGACTTCCTATGCCGGCAATTCGATGCTTTCTTCATGAAGCCGCTCGGCCTCGACAAGCACCCGGAGCTGATCAAGGACTATTTCGGCAATTACGAGAAGCTGATCTATATCGCCCAGACCGACGATCCGGAGCTCGACAAGGTCGCCGAAAAGGCCGCGAAAATGCTCGGCCTCGCCTATGAGCGCCGCTCGACCGGCTATGGCGACCTGACGAAGGAGTTGGCCAGCGCTGCAGTCCTGGCTTGACGATACTTCTAGGTAACGCCCTCTTCAGCTTCTAGCCCGGCGAGCACATCGGCAAAGCTCGTCTTGCAGACGAAATCCAGCCGGTCCCTCGCACGCGAAGCATCGTAGATCCGGTCGATCGACGAAAACATCGTCCAGCCTTTCTTCGCGTAGAGCGCCGGATAATCCGGGAAATAGCGCGCCACGACCGACGGTGCGTCGGCGATCAATGCCGGGCAATCGTCGGGTTGGAACGGTGTTGGCGCCGAAATGATGAAGATGTCGAAGCCCAATTGCGGTGCTTTCTCCAAGGCGGCGATATGGGCATCGGCAGCATCCTCCACCGTGAGCCGGCGAAACAGCAGTTCATTTGCCTTGGTGTTGACGTCCGACTGTTCGATCACATGCGCCATGTCATCGGTTTCGGGGAAGAAACGGGCGGTGCGCAGCACAATCACCGGAAGGCCGAACTCGAGCTGGTAGAGGCGACAAAGATGTTCCGCCGCGAGCTTGGTGATGCCGTAGATGTTGCGTGGCTCGGGCGACGTGTCTTCCGTCAGCCATGCCGCCTTGCGCGCGCCGCCGGTAAAGCCGGCGCGTATAGCCTGGGAAATCATCAGCGACGTCGTCGACGTAAACACGAAGCGCTGAACGCCGAATGCAGCGGCCGCGTCGAGCAGGTTGAGCGTGCCGCGCACATTCGCCTCGACGAATTCCTCGTTGCGATGGCGTTCGATATCGGGCTTGTGCAGCGCGCCGCTATGGATGATGGCCTCGATGCGATTCTCCTCGACGGCCCGCATGACCAGATCGCGATCGGCGACTGAGCCGACGATTCGCGTTTCCGAGGATGAGACGGGATCGAGGCCGGTGACATCATGGCCGAGGGCCCGCAGGCGCGGCGCCAAGGCGCTGCCCAGCCAACCCGATGATCCCGTCAGCAAGATCCGCATTCATTCCGCCTCGTTTCTGCTGTTGATGCTGTCAAGCATGGATGACAGAGCGCTGCGAGACATTAAGGTATGCGCCAGACAAGAAAACAGGCTGCTCCAGCCATTAAACGGGAAACGCCACCAATGATCGCTCGCCTCATGTTTGCCGCAGCAGCTGTCCTCTGCTTGACCCTGCCCGCGTTCGCCGACGGCGAAGTGCAGAAGCTGATCACGACTGCCGACAAGGCGCGGCTCGACAAATATGGCGAGACGCGCAAGGCAGCGCTTGACGAGGCGAAGGCCGGCGACCCCGCCGAGGTCAAGCAACTCGATGCATTGCTGGCAAAGCCCCTGGTTTCCTTCTCCGACAAGGACCTGACTGGCAATTGGCAATGCCGCACCATCAAGGCCGGCGGGCTCAACCCGCTGGTCATCTATGGCTGGTTCAAATGCAAGGTGAGCGACGACGGTTCCGGCTGGAGATTGGAAAAGATCACCGGTTCGCAGCGCACCAAGGGCCGCTTCTTCGATGATGGCGAGAAACGCGCGATCTATCTTGGTTCCTTCTACGTCAACGACGATCCGGCAAAGCCCTACGGCAGCGGCCCGGAAAGCGATCAGGTCGGCTATGCCTTCCGCAACAGCGCCAGCGAATGGCGCATCGAGTTCCCGGCGCCCCACTACGAATCGAAGCTCGACATCCTCGAATTCAAGCGCTGAGCCCCCGATCACCAAGGATTAACCCGGCCAGCCTAGCATTCGCGCGCAAAGAACAGGTCTTTGCGGGGGGCGCGAAGCATGGCACGGTCGAAAACAAACCAGCGGCCGATCGTCGTCGTCACCGAAGGCGGTCCGCATATCTGGGCGATCGTCAACGCCATCGCCGACCAACTCGGGCCTGTCAGCGTCATCCTCGAAGCCCCTGAATCCAAAAAGCAATTGCTGCTCGGGCGGGCGCGGCGGCAAGGCTGGACCTCGGCCATCGGTCAACTCGGCACGATGATGCCGACCCGGCTCGGCAAGCGCTTCTTCGCCGGCCACGCAGCACGGCTCGCGCCGAGCAGAAGCTGCAAACCGAACCCAAGCCTGGGCAAAAGATCATCCATGTCCCGTCGGCCAACGCGCCGGAGTGCCTGCAGGCGATCGACGAAATCCAGCCGGGTGTCGTACTGCTCGCCGGCTGCCGCTTGCTGTCGCGGCAGACGCTGGCGAAAATCCGTTGCCCGGTCCTCAACTACCATGCCGGCATCGCCCCGAAATATCGTGGCATGAACGGCGGCTACTGGGCGCTGGCTTCAGATGATGCGGAAAACTTCGGCACCACCGTGCATCTGGTTGACGCCGGTGTCGACACCGGCGGCGTGCTACGGCAGGCGCGCGGCAAACCGCAGCCGGGCGATACCATTTCAAGCTACGCGTTGCGGCAGGCGGCGTTCTCGCGCGACATCTGCGTCGAGGTGGTCAGGGATGTGCTGGCCGGCAAGCTCGGTACGGTCGATCCCGGCCTGCCTTCGAAACAATGGTATCATCCAACGATCTGGTTCTATCTCTGGACCGGGATAAGAAACGGCGTCTGGTGACACGCGCGCCGATTTACCGGACACCCACCCGCCGCTAACATTGCATCATGAGCGACATCGACCACCGCACCATCATTGCCGGCCTTTCGGTCGAGGAACGTCGCGACCTCACCGCCAGGCTTGACGGGCCAGGCATTGTCCGGCTGGCCGTCCATGGCGGGCTGGTTATCGTGCTGGGCGCGCTGATCGCCGCCCGCATTCCGTTCTGGCCGCTTCTCGTCTTGCCGCAGGGCATCTTGATCGTCTTCTTCTTCACGCTGCTGCACGAGACCATCCATGAAACGGCGTTCAGGACGGCGTCGCTCAATCGCGCTATCGCCACCGTGACCGGCTTCCTGATCCTGCTGCCGCCGGCATGGTTCCGCTATTTCCATTTCGCCCATCACCGTCACACGCACGACCCGGACAACGATCCCGAACTGATGGCCCCGAAGCCGGAAACCATCGGCCAATATCTGCGCTATCTGTCCGGCGGCCCCTATTGGATAGGCATGGCCCGCGTAGTCGCAACCAATGCGGCGGGCCGCAACCGCGACGGCTTCGTACCGGAAAAGGGCCGCAGTAAGGTGGTTGCGGAAGCACGGCTGTTCCTGATCGGCTATGCGGTGTTGCTGACCGCATCACTCGCCGTACAGTCGGCACTGCTGTTGTGGATCTGGATCGTGCCGGTGCTGGTCGGGCAGCCGTTTTTGCGGGCCTACCTGCTGGCCGAGCACGCGTTGTGCCCGCATGTCGCCAACATGCTCGAGAACACCCGCACCACCTTCACCACAAGGCTGGTGCGCTTCGTGGCTTGGAACATGCCGTACCATTCCGAGCACCATTCCTATCCGGCCGTTCCCTTCCACCGCCTGCCGCGCTTCCACCAGATTGTCGCGGAGCATTTGCGCACGACGGAACGGGGTTACGTGCGCTTTCACCGGAAACTTGTCGGCAGCTTCGATGGTCGCGCCGGCTGACCTGCGCTGAAACAGACATCGCTTTCATCGGCGGTCGTCGATTGCGTCGCTTTTGAAGGCGCCCGCGTCGTCCCATAACAAGCAGCCGAACAGCGCTTTCGGCAATGCTCGAAACCACTGCATCGGCCTAAAGATCGGAATCGATCTTCGGAGGGCACGATACAGCGGAGTTAAGTGGTAGAGCGTCGTTTGTGCGTTCGATTGGACGCGCGGGGCTCTACAGGAGCAGGAATTCATGGCCGATCTGATCGTCGTCTACTGGCGCGACATCCCCGCCCAAGTCATCGTCAAGAAGGGCCGGCAGAACGCCAAGCGCGAACTGCCGCTGCGCTTCACCGAGGCGATCGACATGTGCGCCATGCGCACCGGCGCCGGCGGCACCGACGACTATCTTGCCGAATGGCGCAAGGCAGAGCCCATCCCAGTCAGTGACGATCTTGAAGCCGAGGCCGAGAAGGCTCTTCAGGAGATCGATACCACATACGACCGCGAGCGGCTGGTCGCTCTGGTCAAGGCGGGCGGCAAAGAAAATGTCTGATCTCCAGCCAACGCCGGTGACGACGGCTCAAACCGGCCTGACCCAAGCGACCATCGTCAAGAAGGCGGCGCCGAAATCCGACTACAAGCCGGCCGACGTGTCGCCGCAGCGGCGCGTGCAGCGCTCGTTTGCGGTGCGGCTTTGGTCGGTGCGGCATTCGCGGCTGCTTGAATGGTTCTACGCCAAATTCGCCGACATGTTCCTGGCTCTCCACCCGCTATGGAAGGGCATCGGCTACAGCCGTGTCGAAGGGCCGGTGAAATTCGTCGAAAAGCGCGTCAAGGGTTTCATGTTCGACTGCCGCATGTGCGGCCAGTGCGTCCTTTCCTCGACCGGCATGTCGTGTCCGATGAATTGCCCCAAGCAATTGCGCAACGGCCCTTGCGGCGGTGTCCGCGCCAACGGCAATTGCGAGGTCGAGCCTGATATGCCTTGCGTCTGGGTCAAGGCCTGGGAAGGCTCGCAAAACATGGTGCATGGCGACAAGATTTTTGACGTGCAGAAGCCGGTGGACCAGTCCTTGCGCGAAACCTCCGCCTGGCTGCGGGTCACCGCGCAGGCCGCAGCCGCCCGCAATGCGGCCCAGAATACTACGAACACCGGAGCGTCGGCATGATCGGCCGCCAGCCAGACGAGAATCCGGCCGGCATCCATCTGCCGCTCGATCCCCTGCCCGGCCACACCTCGCGCGGCCGGCTGGAGCGGGTCCTGCGGCGCGGCGAGTTCGCCGTGACGACCGAGCTCAACCCGCCCGATAGCGCCGATCCCGAGGACGTCTACAACCGCGCCAGGATCTTCAACGGCTGGGTCGACGCCATCAATGCCGTCGATGCTTCCGGCGCCAACTGCCACATGTCGTCGGTCGGCATCTGCGCGCTGCTGACCCGCATGGGCTATGCCCCGATCATGCAGATCGCCTGCCGCGACCGGAACCGCATCGCTATCCAGGGCGATGTGCTGGGCGGCGCGGCGATGGGTGTTGCCAACATGCTCTGCTTGACCGGCGACGGCGTGCAGGCCGGCGATCAGCCCGGTGCCAAGCCGGTGTTCGATCTCGACTGCATGTCGCTGCTCGAAACCTGCCGCATCATGCGCGACAATGGCAAGTTCCTGTCCGGCCGCAAATTGACGACGCCGCCGCAGCTTTTCCTTGGCGCGGCGATCAATCCGTTCGCGCCGCCGATCGATTTCCGTCCCCATCGGCTGGGTAAGAAGATCGCCGCCGGAGCGCAATTCGTGCAGAGCCAGTACTGTTTCGACGTGCCGATGTTCCGCACCTACATGCAGAAGGTCCGCGATCTCGGCTACACCGAGAAATGCTTCATCCTGTGCGGCGTTGGGCCGCTCGCCTCGGCCAAGACGGCCAAATGGATCCGCTCCAACGTGCCGGGCATCCACATTCCCGACTCGATCATCAAGCGCCTGGAAGGCGCCCAGGATCAGAAGAAGGAAGGCAAGCAGCTCTGCATCGACATAATCAATGAGGTGAAGGAAATTCCCGGTGTGTCCGGCGTCCATGTGATGGCCTATCGCCAGGAAGAATATGTCGCCGAGATCGTCGACGAATCCGGCGTGCTGAAGGGCCGCCAGCCGTGGAAGCGCGAAATCCGCCGCGACGACCAGCTCGTTGCCGACCGGCTCGACCACATACTGCATGACGACCTCACCGAAACCCAGGTCGACATGGTCAAGACCGCGCATTGACGGCGCGAATTGTCAGCATTCGCTTGATCAGAAACAGATAACGATATAAAGAAATCTTTATATCACGACGGAGAGATTTCATGACCCGGACCATCGTCGCCTCGGCGACACGAGAAATCATCATCGGCTTCGATCAGCCCTTCTGCGTGATCGGCGAGCGCATCAACCCGACCGGCCGCAAAAAACTGGCGGCCGAAATGATCGCGGGCAATTTTGAGACCGTCATCCGGGATGCGCTGGAGCAGGCCGCCTGCGGCGCAACCATGCTCGACGTCAATGCCGGCGTCACCTCGGTCAACCCGAACGAGACCGAACCCGGCCTGCTGGTGCAGACGCTGGAGATCGTGCAGGGCCTGGTCGACCTGCCGCTGTCGATCGACTCCTCGGTGACCGCGGCGATCGAAGCGGCGCTCAAGGTTGCCAAGGGCCGGCCGCTGGTCAATTCCGTCACCGGCGAGGAGGAAAAGCTCGAGGCCATCCTGCCGCTGGTCAAGAAATACAACGTTCCGGTGGTCGCCATTTCCAACGACGAGACCGGTATTTCGATGGACCCCGACGTGCGCTTCGCCGTCGCCAAGAAGATCGTTCAGCGCTGCGCCGACTTCGGCATTCCGGCGCATGACGTGGTCGTCGACCCGCTGGTCATGCCGATCGGCGCGCTGGGCGATGCCGGCCGCCAGGTGTTTGCACTGCTGCGCCGGCTGCGTGAAGAGCTCAAGGTCAACACCACTTGCGGCCTCTCCAACATCTCCTTCGGCCTGCCGCACCGCCACGGCATCAACGCCGCCTTCATTCCGATGGTGATCGGCGCCGGCATGACTTCGGCGATCATGAACCCGGTGCGGCCGCAGGAAATGGAAGCCGTGCGCGGCGCCAACGTGCTGAACGGCACCGATGAGAACTGCACCAACTGGATCAGGACCTACAAGGACTACAAGCCTGCCGAAGGCGGCCAGGCCGTTGCCGCCCGGACGCAGGTCAACGCGCCGGGCGACGGCAACGGCAATGGCGGACGCCGCCGCGGCGGCCGCGAAGCGCGGATGGCCCGGGGTTGAGCCATGGCTTGGCCGACACGATATGGGGCCTAGAAGTGGGGAGAACCGAACCGTAGCGGCATCGCTGCCGTGGCCCAAGACCCGAACGGCGTAGAAAGTAAAGTCTGGAACGCATGAACTCTCCCGTCAACATCACCGATCCGCTCGTGCTGTTCATGCCGTCCGGCAAGCGCGGGCGGTTTCCGGTGGGCACACCGGTGCTGGATGCCGCGCGCCAGCTCGGCGTCTATGTCGAGAGCGTGTGCGGCGGACGCGCCACCTGCGGGCGCTGTCAGATCGAGGTGCAGGAAGGCAATTTCGCCAAGCACAAGATCGTCTCTTCCAACGACCACATCTCGCCCAAGGGCGCCAAGGAAGAGCGCTACGAACGCGTGCGCGGCCTTCCCGAACGGCGCCGCCTGTCCTGCTCGGCGCAGATCCTCGGCGACCTCGTTGTCGACGTCCCGCAGGACACCGTCATCAACGCCCAGACCATCCGCAAGGATGCCGACACCAGGGTCATCGCCCGCGATTCGGCAATCCACATGTGCTATGTCGAGATCGAAGAGCCCGACATGCACAAGCCGCTCGGCGATCTCGATCGCCTGAAGATCGCGCTGATGAAGGACTGGGGCCTCAAGAGCCTCGATTTCGATTTCCATCTGTTACCGCAGGTGCAAGGCATCTTGCGCAAGGGCAACTGGACAGCGACCGCCGCCATCTACAAGGACGCCGACAGCGAGACCGCACGGGTCATCGCTTTGTGGCCCGGCCTCAAGAACGAGGCGTACGGGCTTGCCTGCGATATCGGCTCGACCACCATCGCCATGCATCTGGTGTCGCTGCTGTCGGGCCGTGTCGCCGCCTCGTCGGGCACGTCGAACCCGCAGATCCGCTTCGGCGAGGATCTGATGAGCCGCGTCTCCTACGTGATGATGAACCCGGACGGCCGCGAAGGCATGACAGTCGCGGTGCGCGAGGCGATCTCGGGTCTCGTCGACAAGGTCTGCGCGGAGGGCAACGTCCAGCGCAATGACATTCTGGATTCCGTCTTCGTCGGCAATCCGATCATGCACCATCTGTTCCTCGGCATCGACCCGACCGAACTCGGCGGCGCACCTTTCGCGCTGGCGGTCTCGGGTGCCGTGCACATCAAGGCATCGGACATCGGCCTGAAGCTCAACCAGGGCGCCAGGCTTTATATGCTGCCTTGCATTGCCGGCCATGTCGGCGCCGACGCGGCCGCCGTGACGCTGTCGGAAGGCCCGCACCGCCAGGACGAGATGATGCTGATCGTCGATGTCGGCACCAATGCCGAGATCGTGCTCGGCAATCGCACGCGGGTCGTGGCGGCCTCGTCGCCTACCGGCCCGGCCTTCGAGGGTGCCGAAATCTCCGGCGGCCAGCGCGCCGCTCCGGGTGCCATCGAGCGCGTCCGCATCGACCCTGAGACGCTGGAGCCGAAATATCGCGTCATCGGATCGGAACTATGGTCCGACGAGCCAGGCTTTCTCGACAGCGTCCAGGCGACTGGCGTCACCGGCATTTGCGGCTCCGGCATCATCGAAGTGGTCGCCGAGATGTATCTCGCCGGCATCATCTCCGAGGACGGTGTCGTCGATGGATCGCTGAGCGCCCACTCTTCTCGCGTCGTCGCCAACGGCCGCACCTTCTCCTATGTGCTGAAGGAAGGCGAGCCCAAGATCACCATCACCCAGACCGACGTGCGCGCCATCCAGCTTGCCAAGGCCGCCCTTTATGCCGGCACCAAGCTTTTGATGGAAAAGCAGCACACCGATCATGTCGACCGCATCCACTTCGCCGGCGCCTTCGGCTCCTTCATCGATCCGAAATATGCCATGGTGCTGGGCCTGATCCCCGATTGCGATCTCGACAAGGTCTCGGCCGTCGGCAATGCCGCCGGTGCCGGCGCCCGCATGGCGCTGTTGAACCGCGGATACCGCCGCGAGATCGAGGAAACCGTCAGCAAGATCGAAAAGATCGAGACGGCGCTGGAGCCGAAATTCCAGGAGCACTTCGTCTACGCCATGGCGCTGCCGAATAAGATCGACCCGTTCCCGAAGCTGTCGGCGGCGGTGAAACTGCCGCCGCGCAAGACGGTGAGCGAAGACGGTATTGCCGGCGACGCCGCCCCGCGGCGGCGTTCGCGCGAAGGCCACGCCGCGCGGCGCGGCCGAGGGTAGTGCGAACACCCTCAACCATTCCGGAATAGGTGCCGTCGGCGAAGTCGATCTCACCCTTGCCGACCCGGGCTGGGGAGATTGGATGTCGCTCGGCTTCCACCAACACCAGTGCCGAAGGCTGCCAGATGCCAGGCAGCGCCCATGCATTTTCATTTGTATGCAAATGTTTCCAGATCAACCAGATCTGGAAACGAAAATGCGTTTTCGTGAAATCCGCCAGATACATACGCGGCGCATTTAACCGCATCGACGGCAGTTAGAGAACATCTCTTGTCCCGCCGCAACACTCAAGGGAGAGCACGATGTCGATGTTCGAAACCCTCGGCCGCTATGGTGCGGCCTTCATGAAAACACGCGAAGCGCGCAAGTCGCTGCGCATCCTGAACAGCCTGCCGCCTGAGATCCAGAAGGACATTGGCTGGCCGGTGTCGCCGCGGTCGAGCGAAAAGAAGCTTTCGGTTGGCTGGGGCATGCGGCGCGGATGAAATTCGCCGACAAATGCAAGCTGCTTGGCATTCGCCGGGGCCGCATTGCTGCCGCGGCGCTGAGCAGTGCAGCGGTGCACCTGAGACGCCAAAAGAACTTGCCTCTTTCAACATAAGCCGGGATCACACCAGCGTGTTGAGACTGCGCAAATCTTGACATTTTGGACGAAGACACAATCTTCGAAGGTAGTAGGGGTTCTCTTAGTCGGCTCAGCCGAGTCCGTGTATCCGCATGCCCAGTTTCAAAAGCCACGTGGTGTCTTTCGTCCTCAGGTACAGCCGCAAGAAGGCGTTTTCCAGTCCGGAAAACCTGCAGCGCTGGATTGCCTATGCGCGCAAGACGGAAAACCACCAGCCGCCCGCATCGCTGCGGTCGCGCTTGGAAATCACGACCCGCGCCGTCGACGGCTTTCCCGTCTACGAGATCGCGCCCAAGGCAGGTGAACGAAGGCGGATACTCTACCTGCATGGCGGCGCCTACGTCTTTGAAATAACGCCCTATCATTGGCGGCTGATCGCCGACATGGCCGACCGTCTCGGGTTCGGTATCACCGTGCCGATCTATCCCATTGCTCCTGAACACGATTTCCACGCCATGTTCGGTATGGTCGGTGCCGTCTACCGCCAGATGTTCGGCGAAACCAGGGCGAATGACATCATCTTCATGGGTGATTCCGCCGGCGGCAACATGGCCGTCGTGCTGACCATGATGGCTGCGCAAGACGGCCTGCCCTTGCCGTCACGCCACGTGCTGATTTCGCCCGGCCTCGACGTGTCGCTCGCCAACCCCGAAATGTTCGAGGCTGAACGCAACGATCCTTGGCTGGGCATTGCCGGCGGGCGCGAGGCGATCCGGCTTTACAGCGCCGGCATGGATCCCACCGACTGGCGCATCAGCCCGCTTTACGGCGACCTGTCGGTGTTGCCCAAAACGCTGCTCCTGACCGGCTCGCGCGATCTGCTGACACCCGACAATCTGATCTTCGCGGAAAAAGCACGTGCGGCTGGCGTCGAAATGGAGGTCGTTCACGAGCAAGGCATGTTCCATGTCTGGCCGTTGATCGACATGCCCGAGGCACGGCGCGCGCGAGACAGCATCGTGGCGTTCTTGACCAGCGACACCGATGGATATCAAATCAAGGCTGGCGAGTTGTCTTTGCAAAGGACAGCGCGCGACCTGCCCGCTCGCGACATGGTCGCGCCGCTCCGGTCGTAGTTCAGCTCAGAACTTCCCAGTTTCCCTGAACACCTCGAACGTCGCGCGGATGTGGTCGGCGACCGCCTTCACCGGTGCGCTGGCATCCGGCGTCACCACCATGGCGAGGTTATAGGTGCCGATGTCAGGCATGCCGTCCTTCGGGCACAGCTCGACCATATCGTTGCCGAGGAACGACTTTGGCAGCGGCGCCACCGCAAGATCCGCCATAATCGCGGCGCGCTGGCCGGCCGTGTGCGCGCTCATATAGGCGATACGGTAGTTGCGGCCCTCACGGCCGAGCGCTTCGAGTGCCCCGGCCCGCCAGGCGCAACCCTCTTCCCACAATGAAACCGGCAGCGGCTCGCGCAGATGCGCACAGCCACCCTTGGCACCGGCCCAGACGATCGGCTCGGTCAGCAGCACTTCGGCGCCGAGCGCGCTTGTCTTGTAGGAGTTGGTGAGCAGCGTGATGTCGAGTGCCCGGTCGTCCATGCGCCGGCGCAGGTTGCTGCTCTGGTCGATGGTCACGTCGACCGCGATCGATGGGTGCGACTGTGCAAACCGCTTCAGCACATGCGGCAGCACACGTTCGCCGTAATCGTCCGGCGAGCCGAGCCGCACCACCCCGACAATGTCTGGAATGATGAACTTCGACACCACCTCGCGATTGATCGACAGCAGCCGGCGCGCATAGCCGAGCAGCATCTCGCCATCGGTGGTCAGCGTCACCGAACGCGCGTCGCGCGCGAACACCGAGCGGCCGAGAATGTCCTCCAACTTCTTGATCTGCATGGAGACGGCCGATGGCGTGCGGAAGACCGCGTTGGCCGCAGTGGTGAAGCTGCCGGTCTCGGCGATTGCAACGAAAGTGCGCAGAACATCCAGATCGAGCAGCGGCAGTGGATGATTGAGTGGGGCGTTCATCGGAACCGACCTTCAATTTTTCTGATGCAAACCATCATTCCATTTCGTTTGATTGAACATCAGATTGGCTGGATAGTCAACTCCATCGAAGGCAGGCTGCATCGAAGTTGGTCCCGAAACAACCATGACACGGACCTGCAATCGACACGAAATGAAGCTGAAACAAACCCGGTGTACCGCCTGACGCTGCAAGCGCCGGGACAATCCCGGCCCAACGCGAAGGAGAATGAGATGTCTATCCTGTCATCCATCGGTCGGATCGCGACCGAATTCAGCGAGGCCCGCGCGCGCTACCAGACGGAACGCGCCATCCGCGCGCTGCCGATCGAACTGCAGAAGGATATCGGCTGGCCCGAAGCTGCCGATGCCAAGACCGGCAGTCGCCATGGTGTGGGATCGTGGGCTGGAGCAAAGTAAACCGTGTGTATCAACAGCTGAAGGCCTGCCGCGCAGATCAGCCCGGCAGGCCTTTTTTTGTATTCAAATGATTTCCCGAGCCATGTCGCCGCAGCATGACGCATATGAGCAAGTTGCATAGAAGGCCGCGCCGGCAATCAACACGTTGTAAATAAACGTAAATCCTGGTCAGAATGCTCAAATATGTCGCATTCCGTGTCGCTTTTCATATCAAGTGCTTCGCTTTTGCGATTTAGTTTCCCCTCACGTAAGCCTATATCATCATCAACAAACGAGCTGCCCCACTCCATCAAGCGAAGGCGACCCGTCTGAGCAACCGAATGGAGATGATCATGAAGCTTTTTGCCCGCCTCTTTGCCCGCCGCGAAATGAACCTGACGACCGCGCTCGAGCGCCAGCGCCTCGCCAACACCATGCCCGGCCAGACCGGCGCCATGGCCGCCGCGCGCCTCGGCTTCGTCGCCTGAGACAGCAATCTTGACGGAAGCAGCCTAACGCTGCTTCGAAGTCGATCCAGTGCCGCTTCGGTTTTGCCGAGGCGGCGTTTTCGTGTGCGACGACCGTATCCGCCACGTCTGGTCAATCCGGCGGCATGTCGTGTCCTTCGCCGCATAGCGATTGCCCATTTGCGACCCATGTCGCAAATAAAGTCTTTCCGCTGCCGTCTAGCCAATTGACAGGAAACGTTTTTCCTGATGTCGCTATGCTGATCGCGACATCCTGTTCGCGCCATTGCAGCGTAAGGATCTACCCGTGAACGTCGTAAAACATCCGATTCGGCGATCGTTTGTATTCTTCCTGGTCCCCGATTTCACCATGATCGCCTTCGCGACAGCGCTCGATCCGTTGCGTTCGGCCAACCGCATGCTCGGCTATGAGGCCTATCGCTGGCGGCTCGCCAGCATAGACGGCAAGCCGGTGCGCGCCTCGAACGGCGTCGAATGCGCCGTCAACACCTCGCTGGAGGAAGAGCGCAAGAAAATGTCCGGACCGGACCGGCCGAGCATGGCCATCGTCTGCAGCGGCATCAATGTCGAGCGCTACCAGAACAAATCGGCCTTTGCCTGGCTGCGCGAGGAGTACAATCGCGGCGTTGCCGTTGGCGGCCTGTGCACCGGCGCGCATATCCTGGCCGCCGCCGGCCTGCTGTCCAACAAGCGCTGCGCCATCCATTGGGAGAACCTGCCGGGGTTTTCCGAGGCGTTCCCCAAGGCCAACGTCTTCGCCGACCTCTTCGAGATCGACCAGAACATCTACACCTGCGCCGGCGGCACTGCCGCGCTCGACATGATGCTGAAGCTGATCGGCGACGATTTCGACGAGAGCCTCGTCAACCGTGTGTGCGAGCAGGTGCTGACCGATCGCGTGCGCAGCCCGACCGACCGCCAGCGCCTGCCGCTGCGGGCGCGCCTTGGCGTGCAGAATTCCAAGGTGCTGACCATCATCGAACTGATGGAGGCCAATCTCTCCGAACCGCTGTCGCTGATCGAGATCGCCGACCATGTCGACCTGTCGCGCCGCCAGATCGAGCGCCTGTTCCGCACCGAGATGGGGCGCTCGCCTGCCCGCTATTATCTGGAGATCCGGCTTGACCGCGCCCGGCACCTGTTGATCCAGTCGTCTTTGCCGGTAGTCGAGGTGGCGGTCGCCTGCGGCTTTGTTTCCGCCTCACATTTCTCCAAATGCTATCGCGAGCTCTACGCCCGCTCACCTCAACAAGAACGCGTCGACCGCAAGCAGCTTCTGGCGGCTTGATCCAGCACAGTCAGCAGGGAGGAGCGCATTGAGTCATTGCGCTTCGGCCGTGCGCATTGCCTCGACGCGGATGTCTTCCGTCAGCCGCGCCTTCAGCGCCGAAAATTCCGGGCTGGTCTTCAGCGTGTAATGGCGCGGATGCGGCAGGTCGACGGCAACGTCCGACTTGATGCGGCCGGGCCGCGCCGTCATCACCACCACGCGTGACGCCATGAAGATCGCCTCCTCGATGTCGTGGGTGACGAACAGCACCGTTTTTTGCCGGCGCTCCCAGATGCCGAGAAGCAGCTCCTGCATCAGCCCGCGGGTCTGGTTGTCGAGTGCGCCGAATGGCTCGTCGAGCAGCAGGATCTCCGGATCGTTGGCCAGTGCCCGGGCAATCGCCGTGCGTTGCTGCATGCCGCCGGAAAGCTGCTTCGGCCAATGGTTCTCAAACCCTTTCAACCCGACGAGATCGACATAGGACGCGACGATGTCGCTGCGCTCGCGTTCGGCCATTCCGCGTTCGCGCAGGCCGAAGGCGATATTCTCGGCGACCGTCAGCCACGGGAACAGCGTATAGGACTGGAAAACCATGCCGCGATCGGGACCCGGCCGGTCCACTACCCTGCCGTCGAGCAACACGCGACCCTGGCTTGGAGCTTCGAGGCCGGCGACGATCCTGAGCAGCGTCGACTTTCCACAGCCGGACGGCCCGAGGATGGTGATGAAGTCGTTGGCGGCGATCGCCAGATCGATCGGCATCAGCGCCTGGACCGGCTGCCCGCCGCCGACACCGGCGAATGTGCGCGAGACGCCTTCGATGAGAAGCTTGCTCACGCCAAGCTCCACGGAAACAGCCAGCGGTTGAGCGCCTTGAAGGCGAAGTCCGACAAAAGACCGATCAGGCCGATGACGATTATGCCGAAGATGATCTGCCCCGTCGCCAGCCGCGACTGGCTGTTGATGATCATGTAACCGATGCCCGACGACGAGCCGATCAGCTCGGCGACGATGACATAGGTCCACGCCCAGCCGAGCACCAGCCGCAGCGTCTCGGCAATCTCCGGCGCGTTGGCCGGCATGATCACCCGCCGCACGATGCCGTTGTCGGACGAGCCAAGCGTATAGGCCGCCTCGACCAGGTCGCGCCGTGTGCCGCCGACCTTGACCGCGATGATCAGGATAATCTGGAATACCGAGCCGACGAAGATCACCAGCAGTTTCTCGAGTTCGCCGACGCCCGCCCACAGGATGAGCAGCGGAATGAAGGCCGATGCCGGCAGATAGCGGGCGAAGGAGACGAACGGCTCCAGGAACGCCTCCACCGGCTTCCAGGCGCCCATCACGATGCCGAGCGGCACGGCAACGATGGCCGCCATCAGGAACCCGCCGAAGACGCGCCAGATGGTGATGAGGATGTCCAGCCAGAAGCGGTCCTCGACCAGCAGCCGCCAGCCGTCTCTCACCATCGACAGCGGATCGGCAAGGAAGATGCGATTGACGTGACCGCCAAGCGTGATCCAGGCCCAGAACGCCACGAACAGCACGAAGAACGAGATGCCGAGCACGGTTCGGAGACCCGGCGAGACCGGATGCAAGGGGCGCGGCATCGTCAACCGTCCTTTGATCTAAATGAAAAGCGGCGGCGCGGGGGCGCCCCCGCCGCGCGATACTTACTTCTGGTGAGTGCGCGCACGCGCGGGTGTCGACCAGCGGAGAGCCGGCA
>NZ_JAMYQT010000023.1:0-96715 GCF_040320985.1 Mesorhizobium sp. M0571 | reverse complement strand
ACCGGAGCGGGCTCCTGTGGCAACTGTTCATGAGCTGTCCGGAGATCCGGGCCGGGCTCGCGAGGCTGGGGTTTTCTCAGCGGGCGAACGCCTCCGCTGTAATGTCATCAGAAGGATGACGCAGGGCGAGTTGGGACAATGTATCCCTCACCAAAGGCGCGGCGCACAGCTCCGCGCTCCGGCATCCTGCAGCTTGTCGCGATAGATCTCGACCGCCTCGCCCGCGGTCAGCTTTGCATCTGCATGATCTGATCCATGGGCATCATGTTGTGGTTCATATGTCCCATGATCCAGAGCGAACCGACGATGACCAGCAGAACGATCAGCACACCAAAGGCAAGCGCCAGGACGTTGTTGACGTTGTCGGGGCCAGTGGTGATGTGGAGGAAAAAGACGAGATGAACGCCCATCTGCGCGATCGCGAGAACGGCCAGTGCGATAGGGATGCTCGGCTCCCAAACCAGCGTAGTGCGCGCGATAAAGAAAGACACCAGGGTGAGCAGCGTCGCGAGCCCTAACCCGATCAGGTAAGTCCCGACATCTTCGGAAGCCTCGTATCCGTCGAGGTGCTCGTCCCCAGGCGCTGTGTCCTTGTAGTCGCGGCCTCTTTCCTGTTCGATGTGGCTCATTGCGCGACTCCCATCAAATACACCATCGTGAACAATCCGACCCAAATGATATCCAGGGCATGCCAGAAGAGGCTGAAGCAAAGCATGCGCCTGAGAATGTCGGGCCGGTATCCCTTGGCGAACACCTGCGCCATCATCGTAAGCAGCCACAGCAAGCCGATGGTCACATGCACGCCATGGCAGCCGACCAGTGTAAAGAAGGCCGAGAGGAACGCGCTTCGCGTTGGGCCTGCCCCGAGTGCAATCATGCCCATGAACTCGCGGATTTCGGTGCCAACGAATGTAGCCCCCAATATGAAGGTCGCGGCCATCGCGCCGTAGAACCAGAATCCGTTGTGCGTCCGGGCGCCGATGCTTGCGAGGCCGCAGGTGAAGCTTGACAGGAGAAGGCAGGCCGTCTCGATGCCGACATTGCCCACGTTGAACAGCGTCTGCCCGCTCGGCCCGCCGGCCGTCGCATCGACCAGCACTGCGTAGGCGGCGAAGAAGGCGGAGAACATGACGATGTCGCTCAGCAGGAAAATCCAGAAGCCGTAGCCTGCGATGATGCGTTTCGACCCTAGCGCACCCGCCGAATGCCGCGCGGTGGGTTGCAGACCCGACGAGCTCCGATGCCGCCCGATACGGTTCGGGACGTCCTGGCCGACAGTCGCGTCGAACGCGCTCACGACGCCGTCCCGAATAGCGCGAGCGTTTCGCCGCGCGCGCTTCGGTTGGCCCGATCGATGCGTGCGACCGCCTCAGCCGGAATCGCATACTCGACTTCATCGCGCCAGGCGAAGACAACGAAGGTTGCGAACGCGCCCAATGCCGCCAGGGCCACGATCCACCAGATGTGCCAGATCAGCGCGAATCCCATGAAGGTGGCGAAGAAGGCGCAGATGAAGCCTGTCGGGCTGTTTCTGGGCATCTCGATATCCGTATAGGCGGGCTCTTCGCTCAACCTGCCCTCTTGGCGCGCGTGCTGCTTGGTGCTCCAGTATGCGTCCTCGCCATCGACGTGCGGAATGACCGTAAAGTTGAAGGCTGGCGGCGGCGAAGATGTCGCCCATTCGAGGGAGCGTCCATTCCAGGGATCGCCGGTCTCGTCGCGAAGTTCCTCACGCCGGCGAATGCTGACGACGAGTTGCGCTATCTGCAGGATTATGCCGGCCAGGATGATGACCGCACCGCCGGCCGCGAGCAGCAGCCAGGGACGCCATTCGGGGACATCGTAGTGCTGCATGCGGCGCGTCATACCCATGAGGCCCACGACATAAAGCGGCGTGAAGGCGACGTAGAAGCCGACGATCCAGCACCAGAACGAGGCCTTGCCGAGTCCTTCGTGCAGCCGGAAGCCGAAGGCTTTCGGAAACCAGTAGGTGTAGCCGGCGAAGGCGCCGAAGAGCACGCCTCCGATGATGACGTTGTGGAAATGAGCCACAAGGAAAAGGCTGTTGTGCAGGACGAAGTCCGCCGGCGGCACCGCCATCAGGACACCGGTCATCCCGCCGATGACGAATGTGACCATGAAGCCGATCGACCACAACATCGGTGGGGAATAGACGACCCGGCCACCATACATCGTGAAGAGCCAGTTGAAGACCTTCACGCCTGTGGGCACCGCAATGATCATCGAAGCGATACCGAAAATCGCGTTGACGTCGGCGCCGGCCCCCATGGTGAAGAAGTGGTGCAACCACACGGTGAAGGAAAGTACGCAAATGGCCATCGTCGCCATGACCATCGACCGGTAGCCGAACAGCGGCTTGCCGGAAAAGGTCGAGATCACTTCCGAAAATATGCCGAAGGCGGGCAGGATCAGGATGTAAACCTCTGGATGTCCCCACGCCCAGATCAGGTTCATGAACATCATCACGTTGCCGCCGGCTTCGTTGGTGAAGAAGTGGAAGCCCAGATAGCGATCCAGCAGCAGCATCGCCAAGGTCGCCGTAAGGATGGGAAATGCCGCGACAATGAGCAGGTTGGAGGCGAGCGTCGTCCAGCAGAACATCGGCATCCGCATCAAGGTCATGCCGGGGGCACGAATCTTCAGGATCGTCGTGACGAAGTTGACGCCGGTCAGCAACGTCCCCACACCGGAGATCTGGAGCGACCAAAGATAGTAGTCGACGCCGACGCCGGGCGAGTAGGCCAGCTCCGACAGCGGCGGATAAGGCAGCCACCCGGTGCGCGCGAACTCGCCCACCACCAGCGAGATATTGACGAGCAAAGCGCCGGTGGCGGTGAGCCAAAAGCTGACCGAATTGAGAGTCGGGAACGCCACGTCACGAATCCCAAGCTGCAGCGGCATGACGAAGTTCATCAGCCCGATCACGAACGGCATGACAACGAAGAAGATCATCAGCGTGCCGTGGGCCGAGAAGATCTGGTTGTAGTGCTCGGGCGGCAGGTAGCCTTCGGACTGGAATGCCAGCGCCTGTTGCGACCGCATCATGATCGCATCGGCGAAGCCGCGCAGCAGCATCACCATCGCGAGCAGGATGTACATGATCCCGATCCGCTTGTGATCGACGCTGGTGATCCACTCGCGCCAGAGGTATGGCAACCAACCCTTCAGCGTCACCCATGCGAGGACGCCGATGATCGCCACGCCCACCAGGGCGGCCGTGATCAGGGGGATCGGCTGGTCGAGGGGAATGGCAGCCCAGCTGAGTTTTCCCAACATGCTTAGTGCTCCGTCCGTGGGGATACGCTCGGGTTGGGCCGGCCGGTCTGCGGGCCAGGTCCAGGTGGCAATTGCTGCGTGACGATCTGCTCGAAGAGGTCAGGATCGGCCTCACCGAAGGTGAAAGGGGTGGCGTTCACGCTTTGCCTGGCCAAGGCCGCGTAGCTCTCGGCGTCGAGGCTTGGCCCGGTGCTGCGCGTCGCATCGATCCAGGCAGCGAACTGCTCCGCCGGCACCGCCCGCACGTCGAAATGCATGTCCGAGAAACCATCGCCGCTATAGTGGCTCGAAAGGCCGCGGAAAGTGCCTGGTGCATCCGCGCGCAGGTTCAGCTGCGTTGTCATGCCGTTCATCGTGTAGATCATGCTGCCGAGTTGCGGTACGAAGAATGCGTTCATGACGCTCGCTGACGTCAGCGAGAAATGGATGGGTGTACCGGCGGGAACCACAAGCTGGTTGACGCTCGCGACACGCTGATGCGGGTAGATGAAGAGCCATTTCCAATCCAGCGCAACGGCCTGGACCTCCAGCGGTGGCGTGTTCGATGCCAGCGGTTTCGCGGGATCGAGGTCGTGCGATCCGATCCAGGCCACGCCGCCCAGGAGCATGATCACAAGGATCGGAATGGCCCAGACGATGAATTCGATGCGACCCGAATACTCCCAATCCGGCAGGTATGTCGCTTTCGTGTTGGAAGCTCGATACCACCAGGCGAAGGCAAAGGTCGCGGCGATCGTCGGCACCACGATAGCCAGCATGATCGCGAGCGAATCGATCAGGATCGTCTTGTCTGCAATCCCGACCACCCCTTTCGGGTCGAGGACGGCCGGCTGACATGCCGTCAGGACGGTCGGCGCCACGACGACAGCGGAAAGCGCAACCTTGGCGATCGTCGATCGTCGACGCGAAGACCCTTTGCCGCCTGGCAGTCCGTCTGGTCCGGTAGGCATCACCGCGCACTCCTCACCATTGTGAGCCTGGCAGGTTGCTGGCTCATCAACGCAGCGACGCTACGCGTGGAGCGGGGCAAACGCTTTGTCGGGTTTGCGGCGATTGGTGCTGATTTGCGCTGGAGCACGATCACGGACGTTACGGCAAGTTGGAGACTCGGAGGAATTAGTGGCAAAACGGGTTGGCCCGGATGGCGATCGAACCTAACCAATCTTCCCTGCTCGATGTACTGGAGAGATTCAATCGGGGGCCTGGATCTTCGGCGATAAGCCAAGGCCGCTGCCGCCATCCGCGCGATCTCTGCCGCCATCTCCCGTCCTCTTCATGTGTCGAGAACCTCTTGAAGGCAGCGAAGGGCGCTCCACCGACATATATCGGCAGAGCGGCTTCGCCGTGTTTTTCAGTCGAAGAATGGCTTGCCGATGATGCTGTTGGGAAAGATATTGCCGAGGTAGTAGAAGTGGATCTTGGCGCTGACGCCAAGGCCTCACCCGAGCGCGAGTTGATCGGCACGATCCCCTCCAGTCCGAACTGGAATTGCTTCTCACCCAGATGACGCCCGGATTGATGGTCCCTGCGGTGAACCCGCGTCCGGCCCATCGAGCGGCGTCGTCAGCGCGACTTCCACCAGCGGAACCCATCCCGTGGGATACCGGTGACCAGTCGACGTATAGTTGTCCTTGAGGCGGAGCCCGCTAAAGGCGTTCCTTGCTTCCTTTGCCGACATCCGGCCCGCGAGGATCCGCGAAGCAGCAGTCTTGGCGCGTTCGGTGCATTGCCGCAGGACTCAGCTGTTCGCCGCAATTTTGAAAAAGTCAGGGCCGGCTCGTTGTGAAAAATTGATAGCGCGCTCACCACGGTAAAATGGATGGCGGCACTTCATTCACATGAGCTGACAGTTCGAAGCCGATCACTGATTTATCCGCTGTTTGGATGAGGGCAGCATCATAAGTGCAACCCGACGGCGACGGCGTGTGGAGACGGTCTCCAAGAGGAAACGTCATGGACATTGAACCTGGACGTCGCGTTGCGCTCACCATGATGGGAGTCGGTATTGTCGGCGGTGCGGCCGGCCTGGCCGGGGTCGGTGGTGGGATGGAGAGCGCAGCCGGGGCGTCCTTGCTGCCGCGCGGGGGTTGATGAAGGAACACGATCTGGAAGGGATCTCGATTGTCCGAAAAAGTCACCGCCAAAGCTGGCATCCCAGTACTCGGTCTTGCGGCTCTGGGCATCGTTTTCGGTGATATCGGAACCAGCCCGCTTTATACGTTCAAGACCGTCCTTGCCCTGACCGGTGGCAAGCCCGACGCAATGGCCATCCTGGGGTCGGTTTCCTTGATCCTGTGGACACTCATCATCATTACCACCGTCAAATACGTCAATTTCGCTATGCGCGTCGACAACGATGGTGAAGGCGGCATCCTGGCTTTGATGTCGTTGCTCGGCGTGAAGAAGCAGAACCGCCCTGTCATCGTCGCAGCAGGCCTGTTTGGCGCAGCGCTGATCTACGGTGACGGTGCGATCACGCCAGCCATTTCGGTTCTCTCGGCGCTTGAAGGCGTTGAACACGTGACGCCTGGCTTGACGCCATGGGTGCTTTATGGCGCGGTTGCCATCTTGGTCGCCTTGTTCGCCCTTCAGCCGCTGGGAACAACCCGGATTGGCAAGAGCTTTGGACCGGTCATGCTGATCTGGTTTGGCGTGATGGCCGCCATGGGTGTCTACGGCATCTTGCAGTATCCCGGCGTTCTCGTGGCAATCAACCCCTACCGCGGGCTGGAGTATCTCGCTTCAACTGGATTGGCTGGCTTCCTCGTTCTTGGCGGCGTGTTTCTTTGCGTCACGGGTGCCGAAGCGCTTTACGCCGATATGGGCCATTTTGGTCCTGTGCCGATCCGGCTCGCCTGGAACTTCGTGGTTTTTCCAAGCCTCGTTCTCAACTATATCGGCCAAGCCGCCATTGTTTTGAATGGCTCGCCAACCGACGGCAGTATTTTCTATAGTCTCTGCCCGCCAGCGCTGCTGACTCCTCTGATTGTCCTGGCAACCGTCGCGACGATCATTGCCAGCCAATCGATCATCACTGGTGCCTTTTCCATGACACGCCAGGCAATTCAGTTCGGGTGGATGCCGCGCTTCAACGTCAGGCAGACATCGGCTGAAGGCTTTGGCCAGATCTATGTCGGCGCTGTGAATTGGTTGCTGATGATTGCCACCGTGACCCTTACCATAGGCTTCGGCAAATCCGACAATCTCGCCGCTGCCTATGGCATTGCCGTGTCAATGACAATGCTGATGACCTCCGTTCTGTTGTTCATTGCCATGCGCGAGATCTGGCAGTGGAGCCTCGTTACTGCCGGCGCCGTTGCCGGACTGTTTTTGATCGTCGACAGCGCATTCTTTGCAGCCAACATGACCAAGTTTTTCCAAGGCGGTTATGTACCCCTTGCGATGGCCCTAGCGGTCTATGCAATCATGTGGATCTGGCACCGCGGTACGACAGCTTTGCACAACAGCGTCCAGAAAACGCTGATTCCGACCGACAGATTCCTCGCGGAATTACAATCCGGTACAGTGGCGCGCGTGCCTGGTACAGCAGTATTCTTGACGCTTTCCGCCAAAGGTGTGCCACCCGTCATGCTCTGGCATGTGCAACTTAATCGCGCCCTGCAAGAACGAGTGCTCGTACTGCGCTGGTCTATTCTATCCGTGCCACGGGTTGCAGAAGCAGATCGCTTCACCGTCATGCAGGAAGTTCCCAATTTTTGGCTTGTCGAAGCCAGGTATGGTTTCATGGAAATACCGGACGTTCCAAAGCTTCTTGCATCCTGCATGGCGGCGGACCGCGCAATCGATCTGACCGACGTCACCTACTACGTCGGCCGCACGAGCATTGTCCCCCGCGAGGATGGCCGAGGCCTGCCATCATGGCAAAGGGAGCCATTCGCTGCCATGAGTCGCAACTCGGCGCGGATGAGCGACTATCTGAAAGTGCCCAACGACCGGCTTGTTGAAATTGGCCGGCAAATTCCAGTTTGACCCTGCGTAGGTAGGGATTCGCCGCATCACCTTGCCTGGCGGATTGAATTCACCTCGCCTACGGCACCCGGCGGGGGGTACTGCTGAACCTTGAGCGTCGAGGTCGAGCCCGTAATGACCGACAACGGCTCGTGTTGCCTCTCGCGAGCGTCGACCAAACCTGCAAGAGGCCAGCCAGATACGCCTTTTAGCTCCAACAATTGACGCGGCGTCATGGCTGGAGGACACTGGTTCAGGATGAAAAGAGGCGATCAGAAGATGCCAGACAAAGGGAGGGACGCGAGGTTCGTCGCCAGCGAATAGGGGCCTGACAACCAGATATAGTGGAGGAGATCATCAGATGAGCAGCAGCATGGCGCCTCACGGCGCGTGCCTCAACCGACGGAAATTCATCAGGAACCTGTCCTTGGGCGGCTTCGCGGTCGCGAGCACCACCGGCCTCACTCCTTTTCCAGCGGTCGCCGATGATATTGAACTCAATTACACTTTCTGGCCGTTTGGTGACGAGATCATCGCTGAAAATGCCCGGCTCTTTACCGAGCAATACGGGATCAAGGTCAATCTCCAGCCGACTTCGGGCGACTACGCCGCAGTTATGGAGACCAAGCTTGTCTCTGGCACGCGTCTCGATCTGTTCCGTGCTCAGCGCGGGCAGGCATCCCGTTGGTTCGCCGCCCAGTGGATTCGACCGATCGACGACATGCCGGACCTCGACAAGATAAAAAAGGAGGAGTTCCCAGGTATCGGCGCCGACGCCCTGTCGTGGCCGGACCACAAGCGCATCGGCCTGACCTACTACAATGGCGGGCCTTATTGCATGTTCCGCAATGAAAAGGTTCTCGCATCGGGTGGTTACGACGCGACAGCCAACCGCAGCGACTATCCGCAGACCTGGGACGATATCTACAAGCAGGCAGTCGATCTCAAGAAGAAGGGTATCGTCGAAAACCCTATCCTGCCGACCTGGTTCAAGTCCTGGACCGGCACCCCATGGGCACTCTATGCTCACTGCGCCTCGGAAGGGGAACGGCTGGTTGACGATGACATGAAATCGACGTTCGGCCTCGATACTCCGATCCTGAAGGTTCTCTCGGATTGGAAACGGTGGTGGGATGAGGACCTCGTGCCGCGAGCCATCCTGACCTGGCAGGAGCCCCAGATGGCCAGTTCATGGATGAAGGGGCTGCATGCCTTCCACTACCAATCGGACTACAACAGCTTCGCCTATTCCGACCCGAAGAACAGCGACTTTGCGCCATACTTCAACATGAATCCCGTTATGCCCGGCTCGACACACGGGACCACGCTGGTCGGCCATGCCCTGCATGTCATGAGCAACTCGCCGCGCACGGACGCCGAGCTCGAGGCAGCCTTTGACCTCATGAAATCATTTAGCTGGCGTGACAAGAACCATAAGTTGCGGATGCACAAGGCTTGGGCGACCCTGGCCAATTTGCAAGTGCCCTTCCCCGAAGTCTACGACGATCCGGAGGTAAAGCAGGCGATAACGAAGTGGATGTATCCCCCGCTGGCCAACGAGAACTACAAATGGCTGTTTGAAGGAAGGCAGAAGGCCATCGCCGGCAACCAGCTCAAGGCCGGCTGGCACCAGGAATGGGAGGTCGGGACGCAGCAAATGATAGAGGATGAACTGCTCCTCAAGGGTACAGCGTCTCCGAAGGATGTTGTGCTCGCCACCAAGGAAAGCTGGGAAACCCTCCGATCCAAATATGCCAAACAATAACCCCTTGCCCAGCGTATGACAGCAGTGGCTCTCCGACAACTTTGCCGTCGCTATCGCGAGACGACCGCAATCGATTCGCTTGACCTCGAGGTCGCCGACAAGGAATTCGTTGTGCTACTGGGGCCGTCGGGCTGTGGCAAGACCACGACCCTGAACCTGATTGCCGGAGTGGATGCACCGACGAGCGGCCAAATCCTCTTCGACGGCCGTGCGATCGAGCACGTCCCGCCCGAGAAGCGCAATGTTGCGATGGTTTTCCAGAACATCGCGCTTTACCCGTACAAGACGGTGTACGAAAATATTGCCTTTCCGCTGCGCATGGCCAGGGTTGGTCGAACAGAGATCGATGAGCGCGTGCGCGCCGCGGCGAAACTGTTGCGCATCGGCGAATTGCTCAACCGACGCCCGCATGAGCTTTCGGGGGGCCAGCGACAGCGTGTGGCCCTTGGCCGCGCCGCGGTGCGCGACCCCCTCGTCTTCCTGTTCGACGAACCGCTATCGGCGCTCGACGCCAAGCTGCGCGGCGAAATGCGCGTTGAAATCAAGAAGCTTCACGAGCGGCTCGACTCGACCTTCATCTATGTCACTCATGATCAGGTCGAGGCACTCACATTGGCCGATCGGATTGCGGTCATGGACGGCGGCAAGCTTCGGCAATACGGGACTCCGGACGAGGTCTACCAACTGCCCGCCAATACTGGCGTAGCGCGATTCATCGGCAGTCCGAGCATGAATCTGATCGCCGGACGGTGGGTTGAGTCCGCGGGTAGTCTTGCGTTCCAGGGATCGGGCATCACCATACCCTTCGAAGCAGGCATGAGCCCCGCGGCGCAGGCGCGTCCGGGGATGCTCACGCTTGGTATACGGCCGGAAGGATTGTCGATTGAACCCCGCGGTCTGCCTCTGCATGGAATGGGACGGGTCTACGCCGTCGAGCCGCTCGGCTCGGATCAGTTTCTTCACGTTACCTATGGCGGCGAAAGCGCCGAACTCATCAAAGTCAGAGCCCGTCCCGACACGCGTTTCCGGGTCGGCGACGCGATCTCGCTAAACACCTCGCCGGCAGACATCTATCTGTTCGACAGCACCGGTGACCGTATCTTCCCGAACGATCTACGATGGTAAGCCGCAGCTTGAAATCGCTTGCGCAATCCGATTCGCGCTTCGCCCTCAGGATCGTCGCCAGTCTGGTCCTGTTCAATGCCGTCATCTTCATCTTGCCGCTCATCTACGCCGCATGGATCAGCTTTCACGATCGCGACGTGATCCTACGCACACAGGAATTCATTGGATTCAACCACTATCGGCAAATCCTCACCAGCTCCGAGGCAATCGCGGCGATGCTGCTGAGCCTCAAATTCACGGCCGTAGTGGCCTGCGCCTCGCTCCCTCTCGGACTCGGCATTGCCCTTGTCCTCAACGAGGATTTCCCGGGGCGCCGTTTCTTGCGTGCCGCTATCCTGCTTCCCTGGGCGATCTCCGAAGTGGTGACCGCGACGGCCTGGATTTTTATCAACAATCCAACATTCGGTGCGCTGACCGGCGTCATGCACTCGCTTGGACTGGTGAAGGCCAACCATGCCTGGGTCAACGAGACTACCGCTCTTTACTGGGTGGCAATTGCCTTTGTCTGGCACATTACGCCGCTCGGCGCCTTCTTCTTTCTCGCGGCACTGCAAACGGTGCCCGACAGCCTCTATCAGGCGGCTCGGATCGATCGCGCATCTGCGTTCAAGCGTTTCATTCACGTTACGCTGCCGCATCTGCGCCCAACCGTGATGGTCGTCCTCGTGGCGGTCACGGTGGAAGCATTCCGCAGCTTCGACCTGCTCTTCGCGATGACCCGCGGCGGCCCGGGCACCGCCTCGCAGACCTTTCCAATGCTGATCTTCCGTTACACCTTCGAGTTCTCGCGCTACGGACTTGCAGCTGCCGCCAGCTATATCCTGGTTGCGGTCGGGATGATCATCACCACACTCTATTTCTTCGTCCTGATGCGCCGCCGACGACTGGCAAGAATTGCTGACGCCGCAGCGGGCGAAGAAGCACGATCCGGAATGCCGGCCCCAGGAGAGGCGATGTTGTCATGAGAAAAACCGCTGGCGAGTATGCAATCCTTTGGGTCAGCATAGCGCTGGTGATCGCATGGACATTTATCCCTATCCTCGCGCTGGTGTGGGCTTCGCTGATGCCATTCAATGCGCTTGTCAACGGCGGCTTGTTGCAATGGCCGAGTGGAATGGGCTTCGCCAATTACGAGGCCATCATGGGGATCGCAACGATCAATGATGTTTTCGGCGGACAGCCGGAGGCGGTCGCGAGCGGGTTCCTCAACAGTGCCATCGTTGCGATCCCGGTGGCGGTCATCGGAACCGCCATGGCGATCATCGGCGGCTATGGATTCGGCCGCTATCGCTTCTCCTTCAAGAACACGCTCCTCTTTGCACTGCTCTCCGTCCGGCTGCTACCGCCCATCGCGGTCCTCATCCCTTATTTCGTGATCCTTTCAGCCCTTCACCTCGTCGGCACCTATCTCGGCCTGATCGTCACCTACCTGACAGCGGTCGTGCCCCTGTTGACCTGGGTGTTGATGGGCTATTTTGCGAGCTTGCCGATCGAGATCGAACGCGCTGCCCGCATTGACGGCTGCGGTCGCCTGCGGGCGCTTTGGCATATTACCATCCCAATGGCGTTGCCTGGAATTGCGGCCGCCTTTGTGATCGCATTCCTGACCGCCTGGAACGAGCTGCTGTTCGCAGTCGTTCTCACTGGGGGTACGGCGAAGCAGACGTTATCTCCCGCCCTGCTCGCATTTTCGCCAACCATGCCGAGCGGAGGTGCCAATCTCGGCATGACGCTGTTCGCTGCAGGCAGCGTCCTTTCCACAATCCCGCCGCTCATCCTTGCTTTGCTAGTCCAGCGTTACATCACCCGGCTCAACGTCGCCGATCCAATGACGTTAGAAGGCAACTGAAATGACCATCGGTATCGCCGCCTGCGGGCCAAATGCTGGCTTGGCCATCTATCGCACCTTGCGCGCGGTCGAGCGCGTTGGCAGCGGCAGCATCGGCGGCTTCGCGACTTTCGCTGCGATCACCGTGGATGGCAAGCTCCTGCGCCACGAAACGCAGCGCGGCGGCACGTCGACGCTCTTCATCGAGGGTGAGATCACCGGTACCGACCCGCCGCCGCAGGTTGCGGCCGCCACCCGCGCCGCCGTCATCTCCAGTGGCCCGGACAGGCCGGAGCCTGAGAAGTTCCTGAGTGCCGACCCTCTGGCTGGCCTCGTTACCGGCCATCGCATGCCGATAGCGAGCGGGGTTGACGGGATCGCGGTCAATCAGCAGGTTCTCGACCTGATGAAAGGAGGGCAGCCGGCACAGGTGGCCGTGGATACCGTCATGGATCGCAATCCCGAGGTCGACGCCGGCCTGATCGCCATTGACCGCAATGGGCAGGTTTATGGACGCAACTCGGCGCGGGTCCTTCGCCGCCCCGATCTTGCCGAGGCGCGTGCGTCAAGGGAGGGTGCTTCCGTAGTCGTTTTCTACAATGCGATCCGACCGCGTACGGCCCTTGCTGGGCTGGTCACCGAGATCGCACTCGATACGATGCTGCCAATGCCAATGTTGAAGCCGGACGGGCAGATCACGGTCGACGCCGGTATACCTGTGATCGCCGGCAGGGCAACGGCGATCTACTGTGACGCGAATGGCGTAGCGACCCACGTAACCACAAACGAGCTCGAAGTCCTCACCGGCCGGCGGATCTGCACAGGCATCTATCTCGGATCGCCGGTCTACAAGGCTGGCAAGCTCATCGGTCATACTATGTTGGAGACGATAATCACCTTTCAGGACGGTAAGCTTGCTTCAATGGGCGGCAAAAAGTTCATTTCATTCGGCTATCGGAGCGGCTTAATAGAACATGCGGGACTAGGACCATGATCCCGAAAAAGTGGGAACCGGTTTTCGGATAAAATCATGGTCAAACAACAAATTAGAGCCCATCCAGATTTTTCCATCGGGATGGAACAGGCTCGATCGGCTGTTATTTTACGCGGGCAGCTTTGTGAGTTGGAAAGGGGTCGCTCGAGGATGATCTTTCGCAGTCCGCGCGGCATTGTTGCAACTGGCGACCAATAATAAAGACGGCAGCAATCGGCAAGCGAAAGTCCCGAGCGTTTCAGTCACGCCGCAATATCTGGAAGGGCAGGCAACGTGAATTGAAAGATGGCGCCGTGGGGCGCGTTTGCGCTTGCCCACAATCGTCCGCCCCGCTCTTCGATGATAGAACGGCAGATCGACAGCCCCAGGCCCAAACCGCTTGGCTTCGTTGTGTAGAAGGCCTGGAAGAGGCGCTCGATCTTCGATGGAGCCAACCCTGGACCCGAATCGCGCACTGAGACGAGCACACCGCCCAACTCGGCTTGCCCGGTGCTGATCAGCAATTCCCGGGCCCCCTCGCCGGCGTTGCTCATTGCCTCGACGGCGTTGATGATCAAGTTCAAGATCACCTGCTGCAGTTCGACCCGATCTCCTTGAATGGGCGGCAGGCCATCCGCGAGTTCCGTCTGCACTGCAACACCATTCTTCACAATTTCGGCATGGGTCAGCGCGACAACCTCAAGGATCGTTTCGTTGATCTCCAGGCGATCGTTCCGTGCCGGCGCCCTCTTGATGAGGGCACGGATCCGACCGATGACCTCGCCCGCTCGATTGCCATCCTTAACGATGCTGGCGAGCACCTGGCGCACCTCCTCCAGATCCGGCGTCTGGCCAGCGAGAATACGCAGCCCCGTCTGAGCGTTGATGACTGTCGCGGCAATGGGCTGGTTCACATCATGGGCGATCGAGGCCGTCAGCTCGCCCATGGTTGCGACGCGGTTCGCGTGCGCTAGCTCCATCTGCACCTCGCGGTAGCGGCGCTCGCTCTCGCGTGCCTCGGCTTCCGCCCGCTTGCGCTCGGTCAAGTCGAGCACGAATGTGACACCCTGGTACTCGGTTTCATCGAAGGCTGCCGCGCCGAGCAGGATTGGGACGCGGCTGCCGTCTTTACGGAAGTATTCCTTCTCGTAGGGTTGGATTGTTCCGGTCGTCTTCAGCTCGGACAGCGCCTGCGCAGTACGGTCGCGCCATTCCGGTGGCGTCAGGTCGTCGCGGTGCAGGCGACCTGCGACGAGATCCTCGCGATCGCATCCCACGATGCGGAGAAATGCGCCATTGGCCTCAAGAATCTGACCTTCGAAATCCGCGACGTAGATGCCGATGATGTTGGCGTCGACAAGGTGCCGGATCTTCGCCTCGCGCTCCGCCAGATCACGGTACAAACGGCTGTTCTCAAGCGAGATTGCAGCCTGCGCGGCGAGTAGCTTCAGCACCGCAATGCGACCTGGCGCGAAGACGCGGGGAGCCAGGTTGTTCTCGAGGTAGAGCACGCCTATCAGCTTGGCCTGGGTGACCAAGGGGAGGCAGAGAATGGACCGCGCGTGGCGCTGACGGACATAGGGATCCGCCGCAAGCTCGGGGTGAACCATGGCATCCTCGACAGTTACGTTCTCCCCGGTGCGAAGGACATAGTGCAGAACCGATTCCGGGAGGACGTCCGCGGCTACGGGCTCGTCGCGCAGCTGCACGAGAACGGTGTTGCCGCTGGTCGTGGCTTCCGCTGCGGTCCTTGGTTCAGCCCCGCGCGCATCAACGAGCAGGCCGCGCTCGGCACCCGCATGCGCGATGGCGGTGCGCATGAGCGTGTCGAGCAGTTTCTCGAAAACCATCTCGCCCGACACTGTTTGCGACACCTTGATCACGGTCGCCAGGTCGAGGTGTTCGACCGGCGCCGCGCCGATCGTGCTCGTGGGAGCAGGTGCCGGCTCTTCCGTTCTGAGGCGCGGATACAATTCATCGAGCTGCCGCACCTTGCCATGGGCTCCCCAGCGCAGATAGCTGTAGCGGGCGTTGCGCAGGTAGAGTTCGGCGAACTGGTCAAAGCCACGCGCCCGATAGAAGGCGGAAGCGCGCTCATAGGCGATCGCCTCGTTGTGAACGAAGCCGTTTGAGCGAGCCGAGGAGATGGCCTGTTCATAGAGGCGCATCGCGTCGGCATCGCGGCCCTCTATGCGAGCGATCTCGGCGCCGACCAGCGCGGCGCGATTCTCGAAATTCTCCGGGCAGTGCTCAGCCCAGATTTCAAGCTGTCGGTGGTGCGCGCCGAGCGCTTCGGCATGCTGCCGGCGCTCGCTGGCCGCTGCGGAATCCCAGGATGCCGCCTGGACGAGAGCACCGTAAAACTCACACTCCGCCGTTTCGAAGTGCGACGGTGTCGACGAGATAACCCGTCGCATCCGCTCCGCCGCCTCGAGGCCGGCCGCATAGTCGCCTGCAAAGAAGCGCGCTTGCAGCTTGCGGGGCCAGTACATGCTTTCAGGCCCCTTCAGATCCGGGTTGGCGGAGAAGCGGCGCTCCATCTCAAGCTCGGAAACCTGGTCCTCGTCAAAGCAGCCGAACTTCGGCGTCAAGCCACGAAGGGTCCGGACAAGCCCGAGCTGCGCGACGATGGCATCAAGGGCAAGACCGAACCGGATCTTCTGTGTAAAGGCGAGACCACGCTCGGCTTCCGCCTGGATCTCATCGAGCGGATCGCCTGCAGCCAGAAGGTTCGTGTTCAGGTGGTTGCAGCAGTACCCGGCAAAAGTGAGGTCGCCGATCTTGCTGGCCGCGTCGAACGCGCGACGTACCAGATCGCGGCCAGTGCGGACATGTCTCGTCCACGGCAGGACAACGCTTCCGAAGATCACGTAGGCCCTGGCCTGAAAATCCTTCAGCCCGTGCTGTTCCACAAGGTCACAGCCCAGCCGGCCGAATCGAAACCCGGCCTTGTAGTCGCCGAAGCGCCATCCGGCGACCAGGCCAAGCACCACGTAAGCGTAGCACGAGCCCGCACTGTTGCCGCCCTCGAGGCTGAGATTGACAATTCGACAGATGATCAGGGAAGCCAGGTTCGCATCCATGTACCAGGCGGGCGCCGAAAGTCTGGTCAGAACATCGATCGTAGCGAGAGATGCCGGGTCGCTCATCAAAGGCAAATCCGCGAGCGCCTCGATCTGGCGGTCTGCAAGCGTCGACCAGATCCGCTGGTACTCGCGGTGTACGTCCTCCGCTGTGGGATGCCGCGGCCACTCCCCACCCAGATATCGCAGGTAGTCGAGACTGACAGCGGCCGCGCGGCTGCCCTGGTCGAGGCTCGTGTACAGATCAGCCAGCAGGCAAGTGATGCTGGCGCGTTCGACCGTCGTCGCGGCGCGGGCCGACAGAGCCGTCAGTCGCTGCTCGGCTTGCGTCAGCGCTCCGGTCTGGAACTCGCATTCGGCCCGGTTCAACTCGAGCGCGAAGGTGAGTTCGGGCAGGCGCGTCCACGAGTCTTCCGCCAGCAGCGCCGCGCCGCCGGCGAGATAAATGAGAGCCGAGGCATACGCGGTAGACGCCTTCGCGCGCTTGCCCGCGATCAGATTGAGCTCGGCAAGCCGCTCGCGCTCGTCCTTCGAGTTGATCAGTGCGGCACCGCGATTCAGCTGATTGACGATCTCGAAGATCGCCTCCTCTCGCTTTACCGGCGGCGTGTTCGCCGCCAGCAGCCTGCCGATCCGCAGATGGGCAGCCGCGCGCGAGTCTTCAGGAATCAATGAATAGGCGGCTTCCTGGACGCGGTCATGAAGGAACCTGTAGGCAGCCTCCGAGCGGAACACAAGGTCCGTCCGGACCGCTTCCCAAAGGTCGCCGTGCATATTCTCCGTCGAGCCCCGATACAACATCCCGAGCAACCCGAACTCCGCGCTGTTTCCTATGCAGGCAAGCTGTTGCAAAGCGTTCCGGGTTTCGACGGGCAGCCGATGCAACTTGCCGACCATGAGATCAACCACATTGTCGGTGTAACCCCTGGCATGAATGCGATCGAGGTCCCAACACCACCGCGCCTCGCCCTGATCGAACGTGAGCAGTCCATCTTCGGCCAAGGTTGACAAGAACTGAATGGCAAAGAACGGGTTGCCACTCGTTTTCTCGTGCACCAGTTGGGCCAATGGGGCGGAGTGTTCGAATTCGCAGCGGATTGAATCAGCAATCAACTGCTCAAGGTCTTCACGCACCAGCGGTGCAAGAACAATATCCTGCACTATCGCGCCAGCTTTGCGGATGGCTTCGAGCCTCCGCATAAGCGGGTGGGCGAAATCCACTTCATTGTCCCGGTAGGCGCCGATCAGCATCAAGTGCCGGACATCCGGCCTGGTCAGCAGATCCTCGAGCAAATCCAACGTCGCAGCATCGAGCCATTGCAAATCATCGAGAAAGAGTGCCAGCGGATGTTCAGGTCTTGCGAAGACACCGATAAGTCGCCGAAACACGAGCTGAAAGCGTTTTTGTGCCTGTTGCGGCTCAAGCTCCGAGACGGGCGGCTGTTCGCCGATGATGAACTTCAGTTCGGGGATCAGATCGACCATCAGCCGTCCGTTCGGCCCAAGCGCCTCCAGAAGGGCATCGCGCCAACCCGCCAACTCGGTGTCGCTCTTGGCGAGAAGAGGTCGCACAATGTTCTGAAAAGCCTGCACCAGCGTCGAGTAGGGGATGTCGCGTTTGTACTGATCGAACTTCCCTGATGCGAAGAGCCCACGCGGCTGTACCAATACCCTGTGCAGTTCATTGACGAGCGAGGATTTGCCGATGCCTGAATATCCGGAAACCAGCACCAACTCAGGCGCGCCGCCCTTGACGATGCGATCGAAGGCGGCGAGCAAGGCATCGACCTCATCCACTCTCCCATAGAGTTTCTCGGGAATGAGAAGGCGGCCTGGCGTGTCGTGTTCCCCCAACGGGAAGGCATCGATCCGGCGCTCGGCCTCCCAGGCAGCAAGGCAGTGCCGGAGGTCGATCTCCAGGCCAACCGCGCTTTGATAGCGGTCCTCGGGGGTCTTGGCGAGCAGCTTCATAATGACTGCGGAGATGGCGCCAGGGATCTCCTTGCGCCGCTTGCCGGGGGGCACTGGCTTGCTTGCTATGTGGCAGTGGACCCACTCCATCGGATCGGCTGCGTCAAACAGGAGATGGCTGGTCAGAATCTGGTAAAGCGTCGCGCCAAGTGAGTAGAGGTCACTGCGGGAATCGACCGAGCGATTCATCCGACCGGTCTGCTCAGGCGCCATATAGGCAAGCGTGCCGGCAATGGTTTCCGGAGGCCGGACCGATTGGCGTTCGCGCTGCAGACGCGAGGCGAGGCCGAATCCGGTGAGCCGCACCTGTTCGTCCGCGCAGTTCACCACGATATTGGCCGGCTTGATATCCCTATGGATGAGGCCGCGTTGGTGGAGCTTGCCCACCGCCACGGCAATGCCGATGGCGAGGGCCAGGAAGCGTCCCACCTCCATTGGAATGCCGAGCAGGCGGTCGAGCGGCTCGCCGCCGGGATCCTCGAGCACCAGCATGCTGCGCCCGCGCTCGGACCCAAGCCCCAGCGGTTTCACCGCCCACGAGCTATCCAGTTCGTCCCTCAACCCATATTCGTGGACGAGCCGAGCGAGACTGGCCGGTGGCGGGTGCGCCGCGGCGAATTGCACGACCAGAACTGCGCTGCGGTTACCGTCAGCATCCAAGCGCCAACGCCGGCGGAAGAGGCGTTCGCCATCCTCCCATACCTGGGGGATATCGCCTCCCTCAGCGCCTAACCGAAGCGATTCCAACTGCAGCGCTCCGCTGACAGGCTCGTTGTCGCCGTGCATCGGGAAAACTAACACATTCATAGAGACAGGCAATCAGCAAGCCAGGCGATAGCTGCTTGTTGATCTGCCTGGACGAGCATGCGGATATGCCGGCTGATCCGTGCCCGGTCAGTGCAGAGGGTGCTCACCTCTTCGGGGCGTCTTCCCTTGCCGAGCACCAGGCCTTTCGCAGCCATCAGTCTTCACACAGTTGGTGGACGGCAACCGATTGACGGGGTGTTGCCCGATCGTCGGCAGGATCCCCGCCTGTCACGGCCCCCTGGGAATCGAAGCGGTCGTATCGGCATCGGCAATAGGCTGGTGCACGCCGCCTCTTGGGCGCGCGGGTCGAAACGGCGACCCATCTCTCGAGAGTCGGGAATCTAAAGCGGCCGCTTAAGACGCAAAATCGGCACGATGAGAGCAATGGAGCCCAAGTCATTTCCGGTATGCGGAGTACATTGCCAGGAGCGGCGCGTCCTGCCCCGATGACCTGCGACGCGTGCCTGCGAATCGTCTGGAGGCGAAATGGATATCACGTCGAAGCCTGTGACTGACCTGCGGGTTTATCTCGCGCAAGAGCGAACGTTTCTCGCCTGGATTCGCACCGGCATCGCTTTGATGGGTTTCGGGCTCGTGGTGGCGCATTTCGAGCTGTTTGCCGACCAGCCCCACATCACACAATCCGCGTCGGGCGTGGCCCCGCACGGGCCCTCACTTTGGTTCGGAACGGCGCTTGTCGCGATCGGCGCAGTCGTGAATCTCTTCGCATGGCGTTATGTTCGATTGGTTGATGAAATGAGCAGCGGTCAATTCGCGAACCGCTCCCTCTCCAGGCAAGGCGTGATTGTGGCTCTGTTCCTGGCGTTGCTTGGCATGGCCATGACGATTCACCTGACTTTGGCTCAGGGCTGCCGCCGGAAGCACTGCACGCCTGATCAGCAGTCTATAAGGTGACGATAATGGACGGTTCAAAAAAGCATTACGTCGACAATACGGGTCTGTCCTTTTCGGCCGGTCTCACAATCCGACAAAAGGACCCAAAGAATCTGGAGGCTCCCTTCGATAGGATCGACTCGTACCTCACCCCGACGGAGCTGTTCTACATACGAAGTCATTTTCCGACACCAGCCCTGGACGGCGCCTCTTATCAACTACGCGTCGATGGTGCTGTCAGGCATCCATTCACATTGAGCTACGACGAGTTGCGAAGCATGCCATGCGAGACCCGGATCGCGACTTTGGAATGCGCGGGCAATAGCCGGGTCTTTCTCGTCCCGCAGGTGCAAGGAGCACAATGGGAACTCGGTGCGGTCAGCAATGCCGAATGGACCGGTGTGCCCCTGCGAGCATTGCTGGAGCGTGCCGGCATGGAGGAAGATGTTTGCGAGATCCTGTTCGAAGGGGCGGATTGCGGAACACCCAAGGAAGAGCCCCTGCCCCCGGATCCGATTTCCTACGCCTGGAGCTTGCCACGAGCCAAAGCAGTTCAACCGGAAGTCCTGATTGCCTACCAGATGAACGGTCGTGATCTGCCGCCGGACCACGGGTATCCGGTGCGCGCAATTGTACCCGGTCATTATGGAATGGCTTCCGTCAAGTGGCTGATGCGCATCCAGGCCGTATGTGAGCCGTTTCACGGTTACTGGCAGACATCGGATTATGCCTACTGGGCTTCGATGGACGGGAAGCCCGTGCGGCGGCCGTTGGGCGAAATGCAGCTCAAGTCCGAGATCGCACGACCGCGTGTTTACGAAACGCTGGTCCCGAACCGGATCTACACAATTTCCGGTGCTGCATGGACAGGCGAGACCGATGTGGCCGACATCGCAGTGAGCACCGATGGTGGCCGAACCTGGGCCGAGGCGCAGTTCGTGGATCCTGTGCGGCGGCATGCGTGGCGACGTTGGAAATTCGATTGGCTTACACCGAAAAAACCGGGGCAATATACGCTGCTGGCCCGCGCCAGGGACGCGAGCGGCGTGTTCCAACCCAACGAGCACGACCGGAACTACGGTGTCTACGTGATCAATCACCCTCTCCCGATTGAAGTATTCGTGGACGATTCTGATGAGCAGTCTTGAGCGCTTCCAGAATGTCGTGTTGGGCGGTGGAGAGGCCGGCAAGTACATCGCTTGGGAGTTGGCGCGATTGGGGCAACGCGTCGCCGTGGTCGAAAAGGGACTGATCGGTGGTTCATGTCCCAACATTGCCTGCTTGCCCAGCAAGAACGTGATTCATAGCGCGAAGGTTGTGGAACTCGTTCGCCATGCCGAAACTTTCGGATTGCACATTGGTCCCTGGACCTTGGACATGGCCGGCGTGCAACAACGCAAGCGTGAATTGGTCGATGGCTTGATCGCGATCCACAAGGCGCGGTTTGCGGCTGACGGCCTCGAATTCATTCTCGGCGAGGGTCGTTTCGTTGCGCCCAGGACTATCGAAGTCCGGCAGACGCAGGGTGGGATACGGCATCTTGAGGGCGAGCGCGTCTTTCTTGATCTCGGCACGCGCGCAGCCGTCCCCGATATTCCCGGGCTGGCCGACGCTGCTCCGCTGACTCACGTCGAGGCGCTTGATCTCGATCGGCTTCCCGCGCATCTGATCGTGCTCGGCGGCGGCTATGTCGGCCTCGAGATGGCGCAGGCTTTTCGGCGCTTCGGCAGCCGAGTAACCGTGATTGAACAAGCCCCGCAGCTCATCGCCCGAGAGGACCCCGACGTCGCCGATTCCGTCCGCGGAATTTTTGCGGATGACGGCATTGACGTGGTGCTGAATGCTGCGATCGAGGCCGTAAACGGTCGATCTGGTGTCCAAGTAAAAGTTCGGCTGCGCACGCCGGCCGGCGAACGAGAGATCGATGGAAGCGATCTGCTCGTCGCCGCAGGACGCACGCCTAATACGCGCGCCATCGGTCTCGAGAGCGCTGGAGTCGAATTGGACCTGCGGGGCTACGTCAAGGTGAACGAACGCCTGGAGACTACGGCGCCCGCGGTTTGGGCGATGGGCGAGTGTGCCGGGAGCCCGCAATTCACCCATGTGGCATTCGACGATTTCCGGGTCGTGCGCGGCAATCTGGCGGGAGGTTCGCGGACGACTCGCGATCGACTGATCCCCTACTGCATGTTCATCGATCCCGAACTGGGGCGGGTTGGGTTCGGCGAGGCAGAGGCGAAGCGCCGCGGGATTGCAATCCGAGTGGCGCGCCTCTCCATGAACTCGGTTCTTCGAGCCCGGACCACCGGCGAGACGCGTGGTTTCATGAAGGCGCTCATCGACGCGCATAGCGATCGCATTCTTGGCTTCACGATGCTCGGCGCCGGCGCCGGAGAGGTTATCGCAGCCGTGCAGAGCGCCATGCTGGCCGGCCTTGCGTACACTGGACTACGCGATGCAATTTTGACTCACCCGACGATGGCCGAAGGCCTCAGTGTCCTGTTGGCCGGCGTTCCGGCCATGCAGGAAGTGTCCGGAAAATTGCATGGAGAACGCCAATGATGGCCATGAAGCCCTGCGCTTCGAAAAGTATGGACAGCCTTCGGCCTTCTCGCTGCAGGAGTCTCCTGGTGTCATACGAACTGGCCGCAAGCGGCGCTGGACGCAGCCACTGACAAGGGCCGCGGCCGGATTTGTTAGTTATCTCGCGACGCGCTGATCCACATCAGCCGGCGCCTTGATGCGTTCCGAGATCATATGGCGCTCCTTCTCGGCCAGGACGGCATAAAGGTGCGGCATGAACGGGTTGACGTCAGCGCCGAGTTCGCACTTTGGTTCCCCAGCTACTGCGCGCTCCAGTGGCGGATTCCGGAGCTCATGCCGCGCGTTTGAGCTGGAGCTCCGACCAGATTGCCGAGAGCGCCTGTACCAGATGGTCGATATCCTGTGCGGTATGCAGCGGTGACGGCGTGATGCGCAGCCGCTCGGTGCCGCGCGGCACCGTCGGATAGTTGATCGGCTGCACGTAGATTCCGTAGTCGCTGAGCAGAACGTCGCTGACTTGCTTGCACAGCACGGGGTCGCCGACCATCAGCGGGACAATATGGCTGGGATTGGTCATGTGGGGCAATCCAGCCGCGTCCAATCGCTTGCGAAGCGAAGCGACCACCGCCTGATGTTGCTGGCGCTCGCTGTCGCTCGTCTTCAAATGCCGGATGCTCGCGAGCGCAGCCGCCGCGACCGACGGGGGCAGCGCGCTGGTGAAGATAAAGCCCGACGAGAAGCTCCGCACGAAATCGCACAGCGCTGTGCTGCCGGTGATATAGCCGCCCACCACACCGAAACCCTTGGCAAGCGTCGCCTCGATCACAGTCAGACGATGGCTGAGCCCTTCGCGTTCGGCGATCCCGCCGCCGCGCGGACCATAGAGCCCGACGGCATGGACCTCGTCGAGATAGGTCATGGCGCCGTGCGCGTCCGCGACATCACAGAGTTCCGCGATCGGGGCGATATCGCCGTCCATCGAATAGACCGACTCGAACGCCACCAGCTTCGGCCGTCCGGGATCCAACGCCGCCAGCTTGCGGTTCAAATCCTCCGGATCGTTGTGGCGCCAGATCCGCTTTTCCACCCGGCTGTGCCGGATGCCCTCGATCATCGAGGCATGATTGCTCTCGTCTGAGAGGACGACGCAGCCCGGCAGTCGGGACGAAAGCGTACTGAGCACCGCCCAGTTCGACACGTAGCCGGAGGTAAACAGCAGGGCCGCTTCCTTGGCGTGCAGATCAGCCAATTCCCGCTCCAGCAACACATGGTAGTGGCTGGTTCCCGAGATGTTGCGGGTGCCGCCGGCGCCAGCGCCGCACCGGTCGACCGCTTCGTGCATCGCCGCCAGCACGGACGGATGCTGCCCCATCCCGAGATAGTCGTTTGAGCACCAGACCGTCACCGTCGACTGGACCTGGCCGTTGAAACGGGTCGCGCGCGGGAAATTCCCCGCGTGGCGTTCGAGATCGCAGAACACCCGGTAGTTGCCCTCCATATGGAGATCATGCAGTTGCTGCCGGAAGAAGCCCTCGTAGTTCATTGTTCCGTCCGGGAGATGCGACGGAACGTTCGGTTTGGCACTCAGATAGTCGGGTGGTGAACCGCCGAGCGCGTGGTTGACCGGACAGTGCGACGGGTCGATTGCGTGACCCGGCACGGCCCAGGTGACGTGCTCAGGCGGGGACGACGGCCGGTTGGCCGGAACGAGAGTCTTCGGGGTCATGGGTGCCTCCGTCTTTGGCTGGCTGGCTTTCGATCTGCTTATCGCTTCTCTTGCGCACGCATCGAAGGCAGCCTGCAAATCGCCCCCCAGATGTCTGCAAGTGGCACGTTCCGGAGTTGCAAGCGCACGCCCCGAAGCGATGGGTTAGCGATGAGTGCCGGCACGGTCACTCGGCCGGCGTCGGCGCCCGCGCCCCGGGCGTCGCCGGCTCGTGTGCGAGCCGAGCCAAGCCGGTATGCACGATGGCGGCAATGATGGCGCCGACGATCGGGGCTATCATATAAAGCCAGGCGTCATTGAAATTGCCCGTCGCGACCATTGGGCCCAGTGCCCGTGCCGGGTTGAACGGGGCGCCCGTGAGGGCCCCACCCATGATGATGTTGAGGGTCAGGGTCATGCCGATCGCCAGCGGCGCGAGGTTGCCGGCGCGGCCCGCGACCGCCGTTGCTAACACGACCGTGACCAGGAAAAAGGCGAGCACCGCCTCGATCACGAAGCCGGCGGAGGGCGTGACCGTCAGGGTCGTGGCGCCCAGAGCGAGGTCGTGCGCGAGCGAAGGTGTGCCGAGGCCGGTCGACGCACCGCCCAGCACAGCCCGCAACAGGAGCGCCCCGATGATACCGCCAACCAACTGGCTGACAATGTAGCCGACAGCCTCGCCGGTGCGCATTGCTCCGGCGAGGAGCACGCCTACAGTGACGGCGGGGTTAAAATGGCCCCCCGACACCGGTCCGTAGGCGAAAGCGAAGGCCATGATGGCCAGGCCGTGGGCGAAGGCAATCGCGGCGATGCCGGGAAGGCCGACACCACTGCCGACCACGGCCGCGGCGCCGGCTCCAATGAAGACGAACGAGAAGGTGCCGATGAACTCCGCAAGGAGCTTGGGTGCAACATGGTTGGACATGGTTGATCTCCGGAGACGAGCGTGCAGTGCTCGCATTGGCGTGCGGCGCTCGCATTAAGTTGTCTGGGGGAGCCGGCGGCACGGGAGGAGCGCGCCGGCCGGCAAAGCGAGCGGGCGTTACTCGGCGGCCATCGTCTGCTGGTTGAAAGGCACGCCCACCGCCTTCGCAACGCCGGCGCCGTATGCGGGATCGGCTTTGGCACAGTTGGCAATATGGCGCTGTTTGACCTCAAGGCGCGCGTCGCCCATGGCGCGGGCGGTGTTCTCGAACAGAAGCCGCTGCTGCTCGGGGCTCATCTTCCTGAACAGGTTGCCGGGTTGCTCATAGTGGTCGTCATCGACACGATGGTCCCAATAGGTCGCGCTACCCTCGATCGGCAGCGGTGGGTCGATCAGCGCCAGGTTGCGGTCGATCCAGGTGCTCTTGCTGTTGGGCCAATATGTCGGTGTCGCACCAAGGTTGCCGTCAGTCCGCATCGCGCCATCGCGGTGATAGCTTTGGAACGGACACTTCGGTGCATTTACAGGGATGTGGTTGAAATTGACGCCCAGCCGGTATCGCTGGGTATCGCCGTAGGAGAAGAGCCGGCCCTGGAGCATCTTGTCCGGCGAGAAGCCGATGCCGGGAACGATGTTGGCCGGCGAGAATGCCGCCTGCTCTATTTCCGCGAAGAAATTATCGGGATAGCGGTTGAGCTCCATCACACCGACCTCCATCAGCGGATAGTCGGCCTTCGGCCAAACCTTGGTCAAGTCGAACGGATTGTGCTTGTGGGTCCGGGCCTGCTCCTCGCTCATCACCTGGATCGACAACGTCCATCGCGGAAAATTGCCGCTGTCGATGGCGTTGAGCAGATCGCGTCCGTGGCTCTCGCGATCGTTCGCGACCAGCGCGGCCGCCTCCTCGTCGGTGAGGTTCTCGATGCCCTGCTGCGAGCGGAAGTGGAATTTGACCCAGCTGCGTTCATTGGCGGCGTTGATCATCGAGAAGGTGTGGCTGCCGAAGAGATGCATGTGGCGGAAGCTTCGCGGAATGCCACGGTCGGACATCACAACGGTCACCTGGTGCAGCGCTTCCGGCAGGAGCGACCAGAAATCCCAGTTGTTGTCCGCCGAGCGCAGACCGGTGCGCGGATCGCGCTTGATCGCGTGGTTCAGGTCCGAAAAGCGCAGCGGGTCGCGAAAGAAGAAGACGGGCGTATTGTTCCCGACGATGTCCCAATTGCCCTCCTCCGTATAGAATTTCATGGCGGTACCGCGGATATCGCGCTCGGCATCCGCCGCGCCACGCTCGCCCGCTACCGTCGAGAAGCGGACCAGCATCGGCGTCTGCTTGCCGACCTCGGAGAATATCTTCGCCTTGGTGTAGCGGGAGATATCCTTGGTGACGGTGAAGGTGCCATGGGCGCCCCAACCCTTTGCATGCATGCGGCGTTCGGGAATCACCTCACGGTCGAAATGTGCCAGCTTCTCGATCAGCCAGATGTCCTGGAGCAGCGCCGGCCCCCTCGGTCCCGCCGTCTGGATGTTGGTGTTGTCCACCACGGGCGAACCAGTGGCATGGGTCATAGGCGGGACGCGGTCGGTCATAAATAATCTCCTGTGAGACATCGGATGTGAGACATCGAAATCCAGCAACGCGACCGCCTGCGGCAGCGTCACCCTTGTTCTCCCAGCATCGTCCTCAACCGAAGTGTATTGGCCACAACACCGGGACCAAAAGGCTAGTCTATGGAGTTGGAAATGACTTTAGCCCTGTTGCTGCGATTGTCGCGGTTTTGCGTCAACCGCATGTCGCGAGCGCAATCTTGCAACAAGTCCGACAATGGCCGACGAGCCGTTCCAGTGCGCCAAGCCTACAAAGCAGACGGCACAGCGCGCGCCGATCCTTACCGGCCTTAGGAGACCCCATGAGCCCGACCAAGACCCAACTGCATCCCAAGCGGGACCTGAATGACATTGCCGCCGTCAGAATTCCCGACAGCAAGCTTGCGCGCGAGATTACGGAGATCGTCCGCGACACCGAGTCCGAGTTGCTCTTCAATCACTCGAGCCGGGTCTACCTGTTCGGCGCGTTGGCGGGCGAACATCGCGGCCTGAAATTCGACCCGGAGTTGCTCTATATGGGGGCGATGTTCCACGACATGGGCCTGACCAAAGTCCACAGCAGCGCCGACGAACGCTTCGAGGTCGACGGCGCCAATGCGGCGCGGGATTTCCTGAAGCGGCACGGGATCACACAGACCGACATCGAGACGGTGTGGACAGCGATCGCGCTGCACACGACGCCCGGCATTCCGAAACACATGCATCCGGTCGTCGCGCTGGTGACGGCGGGCGTCGAGATGGACGTCCTTGGCCTGTCCTACCGAGAATACTCCGACGCCGAGCGCGAGGCGATCGTGAACGCGTTCCCGCGCACGCCGCATTTCAAGGAAGACATCATCCAGGCCTTTTATGACGGCATCAAGCACAAGCCGGATACCACATTCGGCAACGTCAAGGCCGACGTTCTCGCGGACAAGGACCCGCATTTCCAGCGCGGGAACTTCTGCAGCGTGATCCGCGGATCGCACTGGCAAGGCTGATCGGCATCCTCCCCGAGTTCATTTCTTATCGGTGAGGTCAAGCGCATGGCTTGCGCCGGGCGCATCTCGAAGCCATGCCCGAGCAAACCGAAACCAATCACGTCGGTGATCGCGTGGAAGCTTGCGGGTCGCTCAATCTCTCGAGATGGCTCTCGGCGAGGTGTTGCTGCGACAATGGTGCAATCGGACGCCGACGACCGCAATTTCGAACAAGCAAAAAAGGATCTCGTTGCTTACGTTGAACTTTGAGACCGGGTGACACGGAGAGTCGATCAGCAGCGCAAGCGTCGACCAGAAACTGAGCAGAGACCTTATGCGGCATAGACTATCTCCGCGAGCATCCGGCAATTCGCGGCTGCTGGCGCCCCTGGCCATCCTCCTGGCCGCCGGGATATTCGCTGTCGATACGATCGATCAATTTTCTGGGGATGTCTCGGTCCTCTATGTGGTCGTTCCTCTGCTCGGAGCAGGTGCCTTGCGCAGGCGTGGCATTGTCTTGTCCTCACTCGCCTGTATAGCGCTCACCTTATTGAGCTTCTGGCTCGTTCACGGGATCGACGCCAGTGGGGGCGCACTCAGCCGCTGCCTCATGAGCATCGCGGCCATTGCCATTACCACCCTTCTTGTCCTTAAAAACCAGGCGACCTCGACGGATTTATCCGAAAAGGCCCAACTGCTCGATTTGACGCATGACGCAATTTTCGTACGCGGCATGGACGATCTGGTCACCTATTGGAATCGTGGCGCCGAGGCCATTTATGGCTGGTCTGCGGAATACGCAGCCGGAAAGTCCACCCACCAGCTCTTGCGGACGGTCTTTCCAGCTAGCCTGTGTGAAATCAATCAGGAGTTGCTGAGGTCCGACCGATGGGAAGGCGAACTCGTGCACACGAAGCAGGATGGATCCGCCATTGTCGTTTCCAGCCGCTGGTCGCTGAAGAAGGATGCCGATGGCAAACCGCTGGCGGTTCTCGAAACGAATACGGACATATCACAGCGCAGGCAGGCCGAAGTCGAAGTCCTGAAGGCACAGGCCGACCTCGCCCATGTGACACGCCTCACCACATTGGGTGAACTGACGGCCTCGATCGCGCACGAGGTGAACCAGCCGCTTGCTGGCATCGTTTTGAACGGCGAGGCGTGCCTGCGGTGGGTCGATCGGGACAAGCCCGATTTGGATGAGGTCCGCAGCGCGGTCAGGCGGAGTATCGCCGACGCTCAGCGCGCCAGCGATATCGTCCGTCGAATTCGGTCGCTGGCCAAGAAGGGCGACATCGAAATGTCTCTTGTCGACCTGAACGACATCGTCAACGAATCCCTCGTGCTGGTGCGGCGTGAGCTCATTACAAATCGCATCGCCCTGAAACTGAACCTGGCCAATCGGCCGATGCCTGCACTTGGCGACCGAATCCAGCTTCAACAACTCCTGATCAATCTCCTGATCAACGGGATTCAGGCAATGACCTCCAGCGACAACGACTTACGCGAGATTATCGTTACGACATCGATCGATGAATCGAACCAAGCGAATGTCAGGGTCCAGGATTCGGGACCGGGCATTGATCCCGGCAGTGCGCAGCAGTTGTTCAAGGCCTTCTTTACCACCAAGGCGAACGGAATAGGTATGGGGCTATCGATCTGCCGGTCAATCGTCGAGGCACATGGAGGCCGTGTATGGGTCGTCCCCAATCCGGGCCGCGGCGCGATACTCCAATTTTCCCTGCCACGCGTCGAAAAGGATGCCGAGTCATGACCCGAGGCCCCGGCCTTGCCTCCCAGCAACAGGGCAACAACGGCATCGTGCCTCCGACTGTCCTGGTTGTGGAAGACGATGCGTTGTTGCGCGAAGCCTTAAGCAGCCTCTTCCGATCTGTTGGTATGCGTTGCCAGCTTTTCGGTTCTGCTCCCGAGTTGCTGAACAGCCAGCTTCCCGATGGTCCAAGCTGCCTTGTGCTCGATATCCGGCTGCCGGAGGTGAGCGGGCTCGACTTTCAAACGCAGTTGGGCAAGGCAGGCATTCACCTTCCGATTATTTTCATGACTGGTCATGGCGACATTCCTATGTCTGTGAGAGCCATGAAAGCCGGCGCGGTAGATTTCCTCACCAAGCCCTTCCGAGATCAGGATATTCTGGATGCCGTCAACGGCGCTCTCGATCGCGACAGGCAACGACGAGAGAGAGACCGGGCGCTGTCGGAGCTCCAGACCCTTTTGCGCACCCTCACTCCCCGGGAGCGCGAGGTGATGGCGTTTGTCGCGACTGGATTGATGAACAAGCAAATCGCTGGCGAGCTGCAGCTCAGCGAAATCACCGTGAAAATCCACCGGGGTCGTCTGATGAAAAAAATGGGCGCCAGAACGTTAGCCGACTTGGTGAGAATGGCGGCCGCCCTTAGGATAACTGCTCCCAAGAAATAGGTTTGTCACACTTCTGTATAACTTTCTCTTTCACGGCCAAAGGCGCAATATATCGCCTAGAAACAGTCGTTGAAACAGCAATGCTCGGATCATCGGCGAGTACTAAGGAACAGTCCATTGATCCGAAATACGATGATCTCGATCATCGATGACGATGAATCCGTTCGATTTGCAACTGCGGGCCTCGCTAGATCGCTAGGCCTCATCGCAACTGCATTCGAGTCGGCGGAGGATTTTCTGAGATCATCCATCCTGGAAGATACGTCATGCTTGATCTGCGATATCCAGATGCCCGGAATGACGGGAATAGAATTGCAAGACCATTTGATCGCACATGGCTATCAGATACCGATCATTTTGATCACCGCCTTCCCCGAAGAACGTGTCCGGAAGCGTGCTCAGGAAACGGGCGCCATCGGCTTCTTTGGCAAGCCGTTCGATAGCCAGGCCTTGATCAGGTGTATCGATTCGGCACTTGGAAAACCTAGTTCGCGCTAAAAGCAGAGACCGCGTGCGCAGCGAACAAATGCGCCTCATCAATACTACCCAATCAATCGTGAATGCCAAAGTACGCGTTCGGTCGTCGAGCGAACAGAACTCCAAACAACTGCCGCATCAAGCAGTGAGACGAATATAAAGCGCCTATGGTGTCAATAGATAACGGATCTCGTGCGGAATAAGCCAGGAGTACTTCATGCAACGCGCAGCAACAACAATCTTGACAGGCGAAGGCGGGCTTAGCCGCTATCTCGAAAAGATCAAACATCTCCCGATGCTGACGCCAGAGCAGGAACAAGCACTGGCGAAACGCTGGCGCGAGCACAACGACCCGGAGGCCGCTCACCAACTGGTGGTGTCGCATCTTCGCCTCGTTGCCAAGGTTGCGATGCGTTACCGCGGGTATGGATTGCCGATCTCGGAGGTAATATCAGAGGGCAGCATCGGCCTGATCAAGGCGGTCGATCGCTTCGAACCGGAGCGCGGCCTTCGTCTAGCGACCTATGCGATGTGGTGGATCAAGGCGTCTATTCGGGAATATGTCCTGCGCTCCTGGTCATTGGTGAAGATGGGCACGACACCCAATCAAAAGAAGCTGTTCTTCAATTTGCGGCGTCTCAAGGCTCGCATCTCGGCGCTTAACGATGGTGACCTGCATCCAGATCAGGTGGAACTGATCGCATCCAGTCTTGGCGTGACCGAGCAGGAAGTTGTCTACATGAACAGCCGCATGGGCGGGGACGCGTCGCTCAACTCCCCCCTGCGAGGTCAGGCCGAAGGCGAATGGCAGGATTTGCTGATCGAGGGCGAGGACAACCAGGAGTACAAGCTCGTTCAGGTCGAGGAGGACTCCAGCCGGCATAGGGCGCTGATCGACTCGCTTGGCGTGCTCAACGCACGCGAGCGGCGCATCCTTGAAGCGCGTCGGCTTGCAGATAACCCGAGGAGTTTGGCAGATCTCTCCAGCGAATTCGGCATTTCGCGCGAGCGGGTGCGCCAGATTGAGATGCGCGCCTTCGAAAAATTGCAAAATGCAGTGAAGGTCGTCTATGCGAAGCGTGCCGAAACCCGGGCGCTGTCAGCGTGAAATAGGTGGACGATAGTACCAATGACAGGAGGGGGGAGCGGGTCGGCTGCGTACCCTCTCGTGCCAAAGGGAGAGGCGCCTGTATTTCCTGCTCTCGGCTTACGAAAGAGGCGTCGGCTCGATGCTGTGGTTCCCTAGCCCGCGAATCCGAGAAAGCCGCAAGGGCAAGCAACACCGGGCAATTTCTGCACAGCAATTCCGTCCCCTGTGTGTGACCCTGCCACGACAATCTGAGTGCGCAGGAGTTCGACATGGCCACCAATCGCGGAGTCGCGTATCTCGAACCCGGCAGGGTCGAAGTCCGGAAGATCGATTTTCCAACTTTCCGCAATCCAGCAGGGAAGGAGATCGATCACGGTGTCATTCTCAAGGTCGTTTCGACCAACATCTGTGGCTCCGACCAGCACATGGTCCGCGGCCGCACCACCGCGCCGGCCGGCATGGTGCTGGGCCATGAGATCACCGGCATGGTGATCGAGAAAGGCCGCGACGTCGAGTATCTCGAGGTCGGCGATCTAGTGTCGGTCCCGTTCAACGTGGCGTGCGGACGCTGCCGCACCTGCCGCGAGGGCGACACCGGGGTCTGCCTTCACGTCAATTCCGATCGCGCCGGCGGCGCATACGGATATGTCGACATGGGCGGATGGATCGGTGGGCAGGCCGAGTACGTCATGGTGCCCTATGCCGATTTCAACCTGCTGAAGTTTCCGGACAAGGCACAGGCGATGGAAAAGATCCGCGACCTAACCTGCCTGTCCGATATTCTGCCCACGGGTTTCCACGGTGCAATCACCGCCAAGGTCGGTGTCGGGTCGACCGTGTACGTCGCTGGGGCGGGGCCGGTCGGGCTGGCGGCCGCCGCAGCCGCGCGCATCCTCGGCGCCGCTGTCGTGCTGATCGGTGACATGAACCAGGAGCGGCTCGCGCACGCCAAGAAGGTCGGCTTCGAGCCGATCGACCTCTCCAGACACGATCGGCTGGGCGAACTCGTCGCTGATGTCCTCGGCGTCCCGGAGGTCGATAGCGCCATCGACTGCGTCGGGTTCGAGGCCAAGGGGTACAGCGGCGATGGCCATGTCGTCGAAGCGCCTGCTGTCGTGCTGAATAGCCTCATGGAGGTCACCCGCCCGGCCGGCGCCATCGGCATCCCCGGACTGTATGTGACTGAAGATCCTGGAGCAAAGGAGAAGGCAGCCAAGCTTGGCAATCTCAGCCTTCGCCTGGGTCTCGGCTGGGCAAAATCCCACAGCCTCCACACCGGACAGACTCCGGTCATCAAGTACAATCGACAGCTCATGCAGGCGATCTTGTGGGACAGGCTGCCGATCGCCGACATCGTCAATGTCAAGGTGATTACCCTCGACCAGGCGCCGGAGGGCTATAAGTCCTTCGACGCCGGCATCGCGAACAAGTTTGTCATCGACCCGCACGGGGAAATCGCAAAGGTAGCTTGAGCACGGAAACCGCGTCGATGATCGACAAGCTCGCAACGAGCCAATGCGATGGCCCGCATACCGCTCGCGCCAACGCACAATGCCCACGAGTATTGACTGAGAGAAGCTGAGCGCCGCACCCGACGAGTGGCGATTTTGTGAGACCTGACCTGCGATCCACCGCCAAGCCGCAGTGTTCCTCGCCGCAAGCGCTTATGTTTCCAACCTCCTGGTGCACCGGTCGTGCAACATCGGCGAATGAAGCAATGATCAGCTACGTGGACGCTTGCATCGAGGCGTGCTGCCGTCCCACGTGATGCTCGGCGCCTGAGAAGGGCATAGCCGCCGAGATGCCCAGCAGCCAGCGCCGCCATGCATCCACTCATCGAAATCTGAATGATGAATGCCGCGCTGGCTCGCCGGATGCCCGAACGCGGCGCTGCAGAGGCATGGCCGTCCGTCACACACTGCAATCACGGAACGTCTTGGGCCGCTCATAAGCTACTGCGTTCGTGTCGGGTGATCCGTTGCGAGACGTCGGCTCCTGCTCTGGAGCAAAATCCCTTGCGGCCGAGATCTATGATCGCAGCATGCCGTAGGGCGCATCTGCCGGTGCCGCCATGCAATCAACAAGAAACAAATGTAATTACAAGATATACGTATATCAAATAAGTGTATTATACCGAGAAATACCTCCTGTATCTACATCAGTGTGGCTTTCAAGACCCAAGAAAGCCGAAACCATAGGAGTGTATTATGAAAAGATCAACGACAATATTGGCGACGATCGCCCTGGGCGCAATGCTGGCAACAGGCACAGCGACCGTCTCGATGGCACGCGGCGGCGGCGGTGGCGGCGGTCATGGCGGCGGAGGCCACGGCGGTGGCTTTGGCGGGGGCGGCCATGCCGCAAGCATGGGCGGTGGCGACTTTGGCGGTAACCGCGGCGGAGGCTTTGGCGGCCATAGCGCAAGCATCGGCAGGGACATCCATGTCAGCGGCAGTCATGTCGGCGGTCATGGGTTCAGAAGGGGCCGCGGTTACGGCAGTGACTTCTATGGCGACGGCTACTGCGGTTACCCCTACCCGTATCATGAATATCAAAGGCTTTTCCCATACTGCCCGTGATTACCGCAGCCTCATCGAATCTGGCCTCCACAGCGGGTGGAGGCCGGATCCGAGTCTCGAAAAGGTCTTGCTTGCACGCCTGCCGAACTGTGACTTTGACCTGGATTTAGAACGCATCATCGGCGCCGCGAAGCACTCAACAAATCATGTGTATAGTTAGAGATATATATGTATCAACCAAACGTACTATTCAGATACAGATATTTTTCTCTATATAAATATCGCTTTCAACAATTTCGGAAGTATCAACCTCTGGGAGTGTATTGTGAAAAAATCAGCAACAATTCTGGCGACGTTCATTTTGGGTGCAATGCTGGCGACCGGCTCGGCTACGGTCTCCATGGCGGCACGCGGCGGTGGTGATGGCCATGCGAAGGACTTTAGCGATATCGGCATTGGCAACCGCCAGCCGAAACACCCGCACCGCAAGGTCTTTTTTAGTGATCCGGCATATAACTACCAGTCTTGGTGGAACTACGATACCGATGCTGCTTACTGCTCGTTTGATGCTGTAAACTCAAGCTACTACGGAGCCAACGGAATGTGGCACTCTTGCCCATGATCCAATCCGATTAGAGTGGTTTGGCTGGACCTTTGTACTCGCGAATGCCAATGCATGGCGCTGAGGCTCTCGCAGCGAGCGACTTTGTTATCGGCGTCTTGCGCTACGCTGACATGGCCAATTCCGTGACCTAAAACAGCACGTCGAGAAAGGACAGACCTGGTGAGCTCGGCCAACGGATCAGTGACGTCCCGACGTCGATTGCGCAACTCGGCCGACCGGGGCAAAAGCTCGGCCAAGGGATCCCGCGGGGCAGCTCTGAGGGACCTTTAGCCAAACACATCATCCTGTTCTCACCACGACTGTTGTGTACCGCAAGGGAATCATACGCCGAGCTTTAAGTCTTTGTTTCACCGGATGATCGTCGATTCCAAGCTAAATTCACCAAAGATCGGCGTCGAGATTTTATCGCTATCAACTCGTGATGAGATATATGAAGTGACATTTCGCCGGCTTCCAGCACCTGCGCGTCGCAACAAGGATCGACATGGTCATGTCGGCTTTGTTGCTCTCGAACGTTCTTGAGCGCTGACCGATGGTCCGGGCGGCGCGCTCGGGTATGTCAATTCCCACCCGCCACCGAGCGCTTTGTACAGTTGGACGAGATTGATCGAGATGTTGGTCGTGCTCTGCGCATGATCCTGTTCGGCCTGAAGCAGTATACGTGCGGTGTCGAGCACGGTGGTGAACTCGGTGACGCCGTCATTGTAGCGGTCACGGGCCAGCGACAAGGCTTGCCGCAGATGCTGAACCTGCATGGCCAACCGGGCGCTACGCTGCCGTTCTGTCCGGTAGGCGACGAGGGCATTTACAACCTCGTGCCAGGCTTCCAGCACCGTCCTGTGATAGGCGATCGCCGCCTCCACCTGTTGCGCCTTACGAAGCTGCAACGTCGCCTTCAGCCGGCCGCCCTCGAAGATTGGTATCGAAATGCTCGGCCCGACACTGGTTGGGATCGCGTGGGCCGTCAATTGGCTCGCGACCTTGAGGGCGTCGAAGCCTGCCGACCCATTCAATTGGATGGATGGATAGAACTCGGCGATCGCCACTCCGATGTCGGCGGTGGCTGCGTGAAGCTGGGCTTCCGCGGCGCGGATATCCGGGCGCCGCCGCGCCAGCTCGGAGGGAATGCCGATCGGAACCCGGGCAGGCCTCGGCACCACTTGTTTCCCGGTGGCGAGTTCCCCGCGCAGCGCATCCGGAGGCAGGTCGAACAGAAAGCTCAACGCGTTGATCTGCTGTGCTTCCTGCTGTTCCAGGCTGGGCAACTGGGCACGAACGGCTTCGACCTGCGCTGCGGCGTTCTCGACGTCGAGACTGGTCGTCAAGCCCTTCTGCTGACGCGTTTGCGTCAGCTGTAAAATGTCCCGCTCGATTTTCAGATTGTCATTGGTAATCCTGATCAAGGTCTGCGTCCCTCGCAGCTGGATATAGTCGCGTGCGGTTTCGGCGAGGCTCGAGAGCAGCGCGTCGCGCCGCTGTTCCTCCGAAGACTGAACTTGCGCATCCGCCGCTTCGACCTGACGGCGGACATGCCCCCAAAGATCGAGCTCCCATGATGCATCGAAACCGCTGGTAAACAGGTCGGTGGGCTTTGCGGAAGAAATGGTGCTATTCGACGAACCAAGGAGACCGTCGATCAGGCTGCCTTTGACACTCACGTCGCTAAGATTTTGACGTTGGTATCTAGCGCTGCCATTCAGGGCAGGCAGTTGAGCGGAGGCCACGGCACCGCGCTGAAAACGGCTTTCTGCGAGCCGGACGGTCGCAGTTTTCACATCGAGGTTGGCGTCGGCGAGGCGCCGCACGAGCGACGTAAGGGTCGCGTCGTGAAAAGCCTGCCACCAAGCAGGGTCGACGGGCTCGTGAACTACCGCACTGGATCCTGCGGAACTCGCCGGGGCAGCTGCCGAACCATTCGTAAACCAGCGCTTCGGCAACGCCGTATCCGGCTGGACGAAACTCCGGCCCCACAGTGCAAGCTGCCAGCGCAAACATTCCTGAAATCGCTGCAACAGTGCGGAATTTATAGCCCATGATCAACCCTAGTGGCTGGCGCCCACGCCACCGGCAGCCTTCTTGCCGGATAGCAGGAAGCAGAAGGGGACGGCGAGGAAGGCGACGAAGGAGAAGAGCAGAAAGACGTCAGAATAGGCGAGAACGGCAACTTGCGTCCGGAAGGCCTGGTAGACCTCTCCAACCGCCAATCCATGGACCGACCCGGCGGCATGCCCGGCCACCGTCAACGCACGTTCGTATTGAGCCACCAGCGCATTGTAGGGTTGATGGAAGGGCGAGGCCCATTCCGATAGATAGGACTGCCGGATCTGGCTCCGCTCCGTGACGAGCGACGTTGCGACGGAAATCCCTATCGACCCGGACACGTTGCGGACCATCGAAAAGAGGGCAGCTCCGTCGCCGCTCAGTTCGCGCGGCAAGGTGAGATAGGTGGTCGTACTGATGGGCACGAACAGAAACGCGAGCGCGGCCGCCTGCCAGCTGCGCATCAGCACGAGCGTCGGGAAATCGATGTTCGGCGCCAGATGGCTCGAGAAGAAGAGCGCGCATCCCATAATGAAAAAACCGGCGGCGACGACGAACCGCGTCTGGACGATCGTCATAAGACGCCCAACCAATGGAATGAGGAGGATGACGATGATGCCGCCCGGAGAAAGAATGAGCCCCGCCCAGGTTGCGGTGTAGCCGAGAACCCGCTGCGCGAGCTGCGGAATCACGACGGCGCTGGCGTAGAGGATTGCCCCCATCGCCGCGATCATTGCGCAGCCGGCGGCGAAATTCCTGTCCTTGAACACGTCGAGATTGACGATCGGTTTCTTGGCCATCAGCAGCCAGCCGATCGCGCCCGCGATCCCCAGGAAGGCGAGAAGCGCCATGAACACGATGAAGGACGAACCGAACCAATCGTCGTCTGTGCCACGGTCCATCATGATCTGCAGGGATCCGAGACCAAGCGTGATGAGCGACAGGCCAATGTAGTCGAGCCCGCGGCTCTTCTTGTCTTTCACCCACGGGGGATCTTGGACGAGAATCGAATTCAAAATAACTGCGAGGATGCCGACAGGTACATTGATAAAGAAGATCCAGCGCCAGGTCGACTGATCGGTGATGATGCCGCCGAGCGTCGGACCGAGGACCGGGGCGACGACCGTAGCGATCGCCGTGACGCCGAATGCGGCCGCGCGCCTGGCCGGCGGGAACGTATCCAGGATGATCGACTGCTGGTTCGGTTGCAGGCCGCCGCCGAAGAAACCCTGCAGCAACCGGAAGACGATCAGTTCGCCCAGACTCGTCGACGTTCCGCATAGGAACGAGAAGACCGTGAACATGGTGATGCAGATCAGGAAATAACGTTTGCGCCCGAAAAGATCGCTCAGCCAGCCAGAAATGGTCAGCACGATTCCGTTTGCCACCAGGTAGGAGGTAAGCGCCCAGGTCGCCTCGTCATTGCTCGCCGACAGACTGCCGGCGATGTGCGGCAAGGCAACATTGACGATCGTCGTATCGAGGACTTCCATGAAGGCGGCAAGGGTCACCGAAACCGCGATGAGCCAGGGATTATAGCGGGGCTTCCAGGCCGCGCTGGTTCGACCTGCATGGCCATGTCGACAGTATCCAGATGGGGTCCGGGTCGCAAGTTCACCGCCTTCCCACCCGAAAACGCCACCGGCAATTTCGTAAAGATCGTTCAACGCGTGCCGGTCAAGATCGTCATCGACAGCGGGCTCGATCCCAAGTTTCCGCTGCCGCTCGGGATATCGGTGGTTCCGACGGTGTCGGTTCGATGAGCATCACTCCAGCCGAGGCCGGGCCGCAGACCATCAAGCTGGTTTTGCTTGAAGTTGGCTGTGATCCACACGTCCGGTGAAACGATTGAGAAAATCTGCTGCCCGGGCGTGACGTAGTTGCCCATCTCCACGTTGCGCCGGGTTATCCAGCCATCGTGCGGCGCCGTCACGACCGTCCAGGAGAGGTTGAGCGCTGCTTGATCAAGCTGCGCTTGAGCCTGCTCGACTTGCCCGTTCAGTTGTTCGACCTGCGCATCGCTCTGGCCGATGTGCTGCTCGACCGGTGAACTCAGCTGAACCTGGGCTTCGGCCTGCATAGCTTGCGCTTTGCTTTGGCGCAGCGCGGCCAACGCGGCGTCGACCTCCTGTTGCGTTGTCGCGGCTTTCGGCAGAGTGCTCTGTCGGTCATAGTCGGCCTGGGCCTTGGTCAGATTGGCCTGTGCCGTCAGCAATTGAGCCTGGGCCTGTTGGAACAGAGCGGGGAAATTCTTGCGGGCGATTTCGGCCATAAGCCGCTGCCCCGCAGCTTGCGCCTTGGCGCTGTCGAGGGCTCCCAGCGCCCGATTCCGCTCGCTCGTGTAGGAGCGCGGATCGATATGGATCAGCGGATCACCTTTGTGGACATATTGGTTGTCGGTCACGTCCAGCGACACGACGAGGCCCGAAACCTGCGGCGCGATGGAGACAGCCCGCCCATCGGTATAGGCGTTATCCGTGCTCACCAAGTTGAGGTTCGTATACCAGTAGTAGAACCCGCCGAGGACAAGAACAGCCAGGACAACGAAACCGATGATGAAGACGGCAGGCTTGCGCCCTCGGTGTCCTGTGTCTGAACCGCCTGGTCCGCGCGTGTCCTGCTCACTTTCGACAGCCGCCTCAGGCTTCTCCTCAGTGGGCAGCAGGCCACCAGGCACTTGCTGGTCGGATTCGCCTTCACCAGGGCGGCTATCGGCGGTTATGGAGATAGTGCGATTCGGAACGCGAGCATCGGTGACAAGCGATTTTGTGCCTGCCGCGCTCTCGCGGATAGGCGCGCTTGCCGTCAGCACCTTGGACTCGTCATTGGCCTGGGGGAGTGGACTGATCCTGGCCGTTTGGGACATCGGGCGCCTCTTTCATGCGAACTGCCTTGAGACGTTTTCCCGATGTCGTCGCTTTCGCCTGGCGACCGCAGACAGGCTCTCGGCAGAAGCCGGATTGCCATTCTTGAATCAGCGGTCACGAGCTAGGGCTGAGGATCAATCCGTTATTCGGGCAATTTGGCTGTCTCTCTTTCTACTTACGTTAAAGAGCCGGAGACCATGCGATCCATCCCACAAAGGTATAGGAGAATGAAGTAGAAGTCTGAAAGGCTCATACGTTGGTTTGTAGCGGAGACTTCATCTTGCCGATGCGTTTGCTCGGACGCGCCAGAATAATCCATAGCGAACAACGAAGTTCTCCATTAGACACTGCTGCTACACCACCGTCACATGCTCGGATTGGCGTGCGAATAGGGAAATCCAGCCGCCTTTAGGGAAGAGCGCTTCCCCTCCATCTGGCATCATCCCCCTATCTGCTCGGACGAACCCGATACCAATCCAGGGATGAAATCCGTTAGGTGCTGCGTCCGCGCCCAAAACCCTTGGCCGCGCGGCGTATAAGATCGGAGCGGCGGCAATACTACGACGTTGTTTCACCGATGCCAACATCTAGACACACGAAACGACGGTAGTTCCAATGCGAAATGAGCATAATGTTGCGATGCCAAGCTTGCTGATCACCGTGGCGATCGCACTATTGTCCAGCGGGCCGAGCTTCGCGCAAGTCAGCACGACCACGCCCGCAATAGGAATGACTTCGCCCCTCTCTGCAGTTGGTTCGCCCCTCAATCCGGTTGGTACTAATCCGGTTGGTATTCCCTTGGGCGCTGTCGAGCTCGATCCTGGTGGCTTGACGACGTTCAGCTCGGCAACGACGTCTGGCTCCATGGGCAGCGCGGGTAGCTCCATGGGAATCGCGAATAGTTCCATGAGCAACTCCGGGTGTACCAATGTCGTGGCACCAGGTGTTCTGGCGTCAAGTTCCGGGGTTGCCGGAAGCACTTCCACCCCTTCCACTTTCGACGGCGGCGGCATGAGCGGAACCACGTCCACGAGCGGGATGTCGTCTGCGAGCTTGACGGGTTCCACAGCATCGGGCACCTGCAACTCGACAAGCTCGAGCACGTCGGCTTCCAGCACCACAGCGACACTATCAACTACCACCGGGACATCGTCCGGGACATCGTCCACGAGTGTTGGGACTCCGGTTGGGATTCCGCTCGGGTCTTCAGAACTCGGCAATTTGGGAGTGAGCTCGATAACGGGCATTCCAACACCCAATATATCCGATCCGGTAACAAGCCCGAGCGTGACCGTTCCAACAGTCGGTACACTAGGCACGTCCTGCGTCAGCACGGGTGTGACAGGCACAAGCAGCACGTTGTCGACATCTGGCTGCTGAAAAAAGCGATCCCTTAAGAGCCGTCTCTCGTAGGAGCCCTCGATGCGCAAGCGACCCTTTATTATTGCCGCGCTGCTGATCATAGTCGGTGGCGTTGGTCTTGCAGCAAAGCACATCTACGATCCTTCCGAGCCCGCGGCGGCCTCCGCTCCTCCCCCGGCGGTCCCTGTCGTTGCCGGAAAAGTAGCCAGTCAGGATGTGCCTATTTACCTTCGTGGGGTAGGAACGGTAATCGCCTACAACAACGTGGTGGTGCACAGCCTGATCTCAGGACCGATTACGAAAATCACATTCAAACAAGGCCAGACAGTAAAAAAGGGCGATCTGCTGGCACAGATCGATCCAAATCCCTATCAGGCACAAATCGATCAGATTACTGCTACCCGCGATCGCGACCAGGCGCAGCTCGTCAATGCACAGGCAAACCTGGACCGCTACACGCCACTGCTGGCGAAGGGTTTTGCCACTTCCCAACTGGTAGCCACGCAGAAGGCACAAGTGATCCAGCTCCAGGCGACAATCAAGGCAGACGAGGCTCTGCTACAGGCCGCACAGATCAATCTCAGCTACACCCGCCTGACCTCGCCGATCGACGGCGTAACGGGTATCCGGCAGATTGACGAAGGCAACATCATCCACCCGACCGATACTTTTGGCCTGGTCGACGTTGCGCAGATCCAACCGATCTCGTTGATCTTCACGCTGCCCGAGGACACTCTTCTGCAAATCCAGCAGCAGATGGCCAAGGGGGAGCTTACGGTCCTTGCGTACAGCCAGGACGACAAGACCCAGCTCGACGAAGGCAAGCTCCTGCTTGTCGACAACCAGATCGTCCAGACGACGGGCACGATCCGTCTCCGGGCCACGTTTCCGAACGCACGGAACCAACTCTGGCCGGGTGCGCTCGTCAATGCACGGTTGCTTCTCAATACCCGCAATGGCGGGCTGACCATCGCCGAGTCGGCAGTGCAGCAGGGTCCGAACGGCTCCTACGTCTATGTCATTGCGCCTGATGGAACCGCACAGATGCGGCCCGTCACCGTCGCACAGATGACCGGGGGAGAAGCTCTCATCGATTCGGGTCTCAAGGCGAACGAAACCGTCGTGGTCGACGGACAGTACAGGCTCGCGCAGGGCACCCCCGTCCAAGTGCTGCACGGCAAAGCCGCTCAACAAGCCGACCTGCAAAGCGCAGTGCAGCAGGCGATCCCGTGAACATCTCCGCCCCTTTTATTCACCGGCCGATTGCGACAGGCCTGCTGATGGTGGGCCTGCTGCTGTGCGGGCTCGCTACCTACCAGCTTCTGCCAGTCGCATCCTTGCCGAACGTCAACTTTCCCACCATTCAGGTATCAGCGCAGCTGCCCGGCGCCGATCCCGAAACCATGGCGTCGTCGGTAGCCACCCCGCTCGAGCAACAGATCAGCCAACTCCCCGGCGTGACCCAGCTGACTTCGGCCAGCGCGCTTGGCAGCACGCAGCTCACCGTTCAGTTCGACCTCAGCCGTAGCGTCGACAGTGCAGAAGTCGACGTGCTGTCGGCGATCAATGCCGCCAGCCCCTATTTGCCGCTGGGCATCCCCTATCCGCCGACCATCCGAAAGGTTAATCCGGCGGACACACCGATCCTGGTGCTCGCATTGACCTCCGATACCCTGCCCCTGACGACGGTCGATGCCTATGCGGAAAACATCCTGCTGCCGAAGATCTCGCAAATCTCCGGCGTGGGTCTTGTCGGCCTTGGCGGCCAGCAGAAGCCGGCGATCCGCGTGCAGATCAATCCGCAAGCGGCCGCCGCCCGCGGCATCGGGCTTGAAGATGTCCGCAACGTGCTCGGCGAGGCCAATGTCGATATTGCAAAGGGAACGCTCAACAGCCCGCGTCAAACCTTCACGCTCAACACCAACGACCAGTTGCTCAAACCTGGCCCTTACAATGATATCATAATTGCCTATCGCAATGGCTCCCCTGTGCGCATCCGTGACATCGGCACCGCGATCGACGGGCCGGAGAACCACTTTGTGGCAGGTTGGTTCGGCAAGAAACCCGCCATCTTGATGGCTATCCGGCGCCTGCCCGGTGCCAATGTGATCGAGACGGTCGGCCGCATTCAGGCTCTGTTGCCCCAACTCCAGGCGTCGATCCCGCCCGGCATCAAGGTCTCGGTCGTTTCAGACCGCACACAAACCATCCGTGCCTCGGTCTCGGACGTGCAGTTCACCTTGATGCTGACCGTTGCCCTGGTGGTGATGGTGATATTCCTGTTTCTGCGTAATTTCTGGGCAACAGTCATTCCCGCAATAACCGTGCCCCTTTCGCTCGTCGGCACCTTTGCCGTGCTCTATGTGTTTGGTTACAGCCTCGACAATCTGTCGCTCATGGCCTTGTCGATCGCGGTCGGCTTCGTCGTCGACGATGCAGTCGTCGTGATCGAGAACATCGTCCGCCACGTCGAAGAGGGCCTCACCCCGATGGAGGCTGCACTAAAGGGCTCGAGCGAAATCGGCTTCACCATCGTTTCGATTACGCTTTCGCTGATCGCTGTATTCATTCCACTGTTCCTGATGGGTGGCTATGTCGGCGAACTCTTCCAGGAATTCGCCGTGACGGTGAGCGTTTCACTGATCCTATCGCTGGTGATCTCGCTCACGCTGACGCCAATGATGTGCGCGCGTCTGCTCAAGAATGAGGCCAACGTCAGGCACGGGCGGCTGTATTATATTTGCGAAAGCGGCTTCGACGCGCTGCTTGGATTGTATGAACGGGGCTTGAAGATCGTCCTGCGGCACACTTTCGTTACGCTGCTCGTCATGCTCGGAACGATTGCCGTCACCGGCTATCTCTACGTTGTCATCCCGAAGGGCTTTTTCCCGCAACAAGACACCGGTCTGATTATCGGCGTCACCGAGGCCGATCAGGATATCTCGTTCCCGGCTATGGCCCAGCGCCAGCAGGCGATAATCGACACCGTGCTGAAGGATCCGGCGGTAGCCTCGGTCGGAGCCTCGATAGGAGCAGTCGGCGGAAGTACGCTCAATCAAGGGACGATGTACATTGCCTTGAAGCCCAACAACCAACGTGACGTCAGCGCCGATCAGGTGATCAACCGGCTATCTTCCCAACTCTCCAAGACCCAAGGCATAGCGCTTTACATGCAGGCGGCGCAGGACATCACCGTCGGCGGTCGAGTTTCGAAGACGCAGTATCAATACACTCTGGCCGATGCCGATTCCAACGAGCTCAACCATTGGGCGCCGATCTTCCTCGATAAGCTTAAAGGTCTGCCGGGAATCATCGACGTGGCCACCGACCAGGAGAATGCAGGACCACTGCTCGATGTGACCGTCAATCGCGAAGTCGCGTCGAGTTTCGGAATCCTCCCGTCGACGATCGACAACACGCTCGACGATGCCTTCGGCCAGCGCATCGTCTCCACAATGTTCACTCAGCTCAACCAGTATCACGTCGTTCTCGAGGTCAGCCCGGAATTCCAGTACGGTCCCGAAGCGCTGAAGGATATCTATCTGAATTCCTCGTCAGGGCAGCAGGTGCCGTTAAGCGCCCTGGTGACCAGCGTGACCAAGGCTGCGCCGATCGTGATCAATCATCAAGGCATGTTCCCGGCGGTCACGATCTCCTTCAATCTGAAACCGGGCGTGGCGCTCGGAAATGCGGTCGCCGCTATCCAGCAGTTCGAACGCGATGCCGGAAAGCCCGCTTCGCTTGCAACCAGCTTCCAGGGCAACGCGCAGGCCTTTCAGTCGGCGCTGTCAGGCACACCAATCCTGATCGGGGTGGCGCTGGTGGTGATCTACATCATCCTCGGAGTGTTGTACGAGAGTATAATCCATCCGATTACCATTCTTTCGACGCTGCCTTCGGCCGCCATCGGCGCCTTGTTGTTGCTGATGGCGGTCCATATGGACTTCAGCGTGATAGCGATGATCGGCGTTATCCTGCTGATCGGCATCGTCAAGAAGAACGGCATCATGCTCGTCGACTTTGCGCTCGAGGTCGAGAGGAACGAAGATCTGAGTCCACAGGAGTCGATCTACCGGGCTTGCACCATACGTTTCAGGCCGATCCTGATGACCACCATGGCGGCGATTCTAGGCGGCGTGCCGATGATGCTGGGCACCGGCGCCGGATCGGAAATCCGCCAGCCGCTCGGCTACACCATCGTCGGCGGGTTGGTGCTCTCGCAAGTGCTGACGCTTTATACGACGCCGGTGGTCTACCTCTATCTTGATCGGCTGGGCAGGTTCCTGGGCGGCATGCGCGGTAGGCGGGTGATGCCCATTGAAACCCCCGGCGAATGAATGCCGTCTCGCTCATGACTGCCGGTGCCGAGGCCGACAGATGCCGCCACAAGACATCAAGTTGAGGAGTTCCAGATGTTGGCTCGTTTGACCCAGGCGCTCGGCATCGCTGTCGTTGCGATTCCTGCTGGAAGCCTGCTTTTCCTTTACATGAGCGGGTCTGACGCTTCCCCGCTGGTGCCGATCGCCATGAGCGCCGCCTGCGCCCCGCAAACGGCAATGCCATGCACCGTCGCTGCTACAGCCGCCGCACGGGTGGAGGTCCCTGCAAATATCGAGACGCCGGCGGCGGAGCAGGCTGGAGCGCACCTGTTTCGGGAGAACTGCGTCCAATGCCATGGGGCTCCAGGCCTTGCCGCGACCGTCCAGGGGATGACCCCGGCGCCTCCGAACTTGTTGCTCGCCGGCCGGCGGAACGATCCCGCCGAGGTCTTCCCGAAGATCAAGAATGGCATTCCCGGAACAGCAATGCCTGCCTGGGGCGATCAGATTCCGGATCAAAGCATCTGGGCGCTCGCGGCGTTCCTTCACCATTCTCGGGGCATCTCGGCGGACGCATTCGACGCACTGAGCACGGCAGAGGTAAAGCCCGGAGAAGGGGCACACTAACCGGCGTCCGTCCGCGACGGAAGCGAAACACCAGCCAAGGCCATCGGCGCATTCTGCCCCTCAGCCTGACGACGCCAGTTTTGGATTGAGGAACAGCAGCGTGGCAAATGTAACAGGCCGGCCCGCGCTCGGCATGGCACTTCAGGAAATTCGCGGCGATTGAGGAGCGTTCGTCGTCCTCGGCGTCGCGAAAGCCAACCTATTCGTGGCAACTTCGGCTTCGGTCCTCTACATCGGCGCCCGCCGCGGCGGAATATCGGTATCTGCCAAATGTCGTTGCCGCGGCTACCCCAAGAATGATTCTTGCCCATCCTTTCCATCTCCGTAAGATTACGCGCCCATTAAGACGGAGGTATAACTTAAAGTATCAAAATTTATGCCGATTAAATACTTTCGTTCCATCGCTGAATAGATTTGCTCGAAATATATCAAAGGCGGGCTTTTCATACACTTTGAAAAAGCCAACCTTGATGGAGTTTATTATGCGAAAATCAACATTAATCTTAACGACGATCGCTTTGGGCGCAGTGCTGGCGATTGGTTCGGTGTCAGAATCGATGGCCCGCGGCGGTGGTGGTGGCCACGGCGTCGGCTTCGGCGGTGGCGATCATGGCTTCGGCGATCGTGGCTTCGGTCGCGGTTATGGCGGCGTTGGGGGGTGGTGGGACGATTGGGGTCCTGACTACTATCCTTACTATGGGAACTATGCCGCAAATGACGACGCTAATGTCACTTCCTGCGAGGCGCGGTACCATTCGTACAATCCCGCCACCGGGACATATCTTGGATATGACGGACATCGTCACTACTGCTCGCGACACTGAGCCTTTCGGATCCGGGCTCCACAGACCAGTGGGGACCGGATCCCTGTGGTATCGACCGGGTGTGACTCGATCGACATGTTGGAATGAGAGCGGGGTGAGACGTGTCGCATCGCGACACCACCCGAAAGCGGCCGGCACCAGCGATCAACACAGAAAAGGTAACGGTTCCAGCGCCACATCCAGGCCGGCGCTCACTGCCGTGCCGCCACCCGGCAACTGCGCAAGCAGCCGAGACCAGACGTTTGAAGAGGACTTTGCCTTGTAAAGCTAGGGGTCAAGCTTTTCGAGTGTGGCCAGCAACTTGTCCGAGGTGGCGGGAAAGTCGCGGATACGTGCGCCGGTAGCGTTATGAATGGCGTTCATGATCGCGGCTCCGGCGCCGCAAATGCCCAGTTCGCCGACGCCCTTGCTGCCGAGGGGACTGCCGTGCGGATCGGCCTCATCCAGAAACACCACGTCCATCGCGCCGACATCGGCGTTTACCGCGACATGGTAGTTGGCCAGGTCTTGGTTGATGAAGGAGCCGAAGCGCAAGTCGACATGGTTTTCCTCGAGCAGCGCCGAGCCGATGCCCCAGGTCATGCCGCCGATCATCTGCGAGCGGGCGGTCTTTGCATTGAGGATGCGGCCGGCCGCGAACACGCCGAGCATGCGTCGGACGCGCACCTCACCGGTGTCCCGATCGACGCCGACTTCCGCGAAATGCGCGCCGAAGCCGGCGTGCGAATACGCCTCGTCGAGATCGGCGGGCGTGACCGACCCCAAGGCTTCCGTCGTTCCGGAGGCGCGCCCGGCCTTGAGTTTGCGGCAGGCCGCAAGAACCGCGGAACCGGACGTCGCCGCCCCAAAAGAGCCGCCCGAGCCGGCGGTGGGCGGAAAGCGAGTGTCACCAAGGCGAACCGCAACACGGTCGACCGGCATATCCATCGTGTCGGCGGCAATCTGCGTCAGGATCGTGTAGGAGCCGGTGCCGATGTCAGTCATCGCCAGCTCGATGGTCAGCCGGCCGTCGCTCTCCAGCCGCGCCCGCGCCGTCGCGCTCTGCAGCACGTCGCCGCGGATCGCCGAGGCGACGCCGAGGCCGACAAACCAGGGCCCGTCGCGAACGCTGGCCGGCTTTGCGACGCGCTTGTCCCAGCCGAAGCGGGCAGCGCCCTCACGCAACGCCTCTGCGAGATGGCGCGAGGCGAACGGCCGATCCTGCTCAGGATCGCTCTGTGTGTCATTGCGCAAGCGCAACTCGACCGGATCGAGGCCGAGGGCGTCCGCCAGCTCGTCCATCGCGCATTCGAGCCCCAGCAGGCCGATCGCCTCGCCCGGGGCGCGCATCGAATCCGAACGCGGCAGATCGAGCTTTGCGCGGCGATGCCGGGTCAGCCGGTTGGGCGCGGCATAAAGCCTGCGGGCCGCGTCGACGACCGGCTCGGTGAACTGGTCGAAGCGCGCGCAATGTACCAGTGCTTCCTGGCCGTACGCGGTCAGCCGGCCATCGCGGTCCGCGCCCAGTCGTATGTGCTGCTCGGATGCCGTGCGGTGTGTCGTGGTATGGAAGAGCTGCGGGCGTGTCATTGCCACCTTCACCGGTCGACCAAGCGTGCGGGCGCCGATCGCGGCGAGGGTCGCGTCCACATAGTACGGTAACTTGCTGCCGAAACCGCCGCCGACATAACGGGTGATGATACGGACATCCTCCTTGGGGATGTTGAACGTTCGGGCGAGACCTTCCTGCGGACTCGCCGTCAACTGCGCGGAGGTGTGCACCGTCAACATCTCGCCCTCCCATGCCGCCATTGTCGCATGTGGCTCCATCGGAGCCTGATGCTGATAGGGCGTTGTGTACTTTGCGTCGATCCGCACCTGTGCGTTGGCAAAGGCGGATTCGAAATCACCCGTGGCACTGTCGGCGGGAGCATTGCCGTCGATCCGGCCGGGGTTTTCGGCGGCAGGACCCGCGGCATGCAGGTCATAGTCACCCGGTATTGGATTGTACCGGATGCGGACCATCGCGGCGGCCGCGCTGGCCTGCTCGAACGTTTCGGCGACCACGAAGGCGACAGGAAAGCCGAAATAGAGCACCTCGTCGGTGTTGAGCGCGGGCTCTGCCCGCGCAAAGCGGTCCGGCAGATCGACCGGACCCCAGGGCGCCTGGGCCGGCGCATTGTCCTTGGTGAGCACGAGCAGCACGCCCGGCAAGCGTTGTGCATCGCGCGCATCGATTCCCGCGATGCGGCCCTTGCCGATCGATGCGCTCACGATCACGCCGTAGGCGGCGCTTCCTTGCGCCGCGTACTCAAAGGCATAGGTGGCCCGGCCAGTTACCTTCAGTCGCCCATCGATGCGATCGAGAGGAAGCCCGATTACGTCGGCGTGCTTGCTTTCGGCCATGCTCGCTTCTCCTCAGGCGCCGACAGCGTCGGCCAGTGTGGCCCGCAGCGTTCGGCGTGCGAGCGGGATCTTGAAGTCGTTGTGGCCATAGCCACGCGCATTTTTGAGCGCGGCTATGCCGGCGGCATCAAAAGACGCTCGAGTCGCCGAGGCGCCGTCCAGCGAGGCTTCGGCTTCCGCCGATCGCCATGGCTTGTAGGACAGGCCGCCGAACGCGACGCGCGCGGCGCGCACCCTGTCACCCTCGCGCTCTACGACGACAGCGACCGAAACGAGCGCGAACGCGAAGGAGGCGCGATCGCGGACCTTGCGATAGACTTGACGACCCTTCGGCGGCGGCGGCAGGAGCACCGACCGGATCATCTCACCCGGTGCCAGAACCGTTTCAATATGGGGCGTGCTGCCGGGCGCTCGATAGAGCGCGTCGATCGGGATGGTCCGAATTGCGCCATCAGCAGCGACGGTCTCCACCCGCGCATCGAGTGCCGTCATGGCGACCGCCATATCTGACGGATGCGCGGCGATGCAGTCGTCGCTCACGCCCATCACGGCGTTCATCCGGTTGATGCCGTGCAGCGCCGCACATCCGGACCCCGGCACACGTTTGTTGCACGGTTTAGTGGTGTCATAGAAGTAGGGGCATCGCGTACGCTGGAGCAGATTCCCACCGGTCGTGGCCTTGTTGCGAAGCTGCGTCGAGGCGCCCGCCAGGATCGCCTGCGACAGCAGCGGATAGAGGCGGCGGACGCGCATGTCGGCGGCAAGCGCGCTGTTCGTGACCCCCGCGCCGATGCGCAGGCCACCCTCCCCCGTGCTTTCGATGATGTCGGCGAGCGGCAGCAGACCGATGTCGACCAGCAGTTCAGGCGTCTCAATCTGCAGCTTCATGAGATCGATGAGGTTGGTGCCACCGGCGATAAACTTGGCTCCCGGTGCGGCTGCAGTGGCACAGGCGGAAGCGACCCCGCTTGCCCGTTCGTAGCGGAACGGCTTCATCCGCGGCCTCCCTCGTTCACGTCGCGGATTGCTGCAACAATGTTGGGATAGGCTGAGCACCGGCAGATATTGCCGCTCATCCGCTCGGCGATCTCGGCATCCGACAGCGCTGGCCGGGTCGCGACATCCGCTGTCACATGGCTTGGCCAGCCCGCCCTGTGTTCGGCCAGCAACGCGACGGCCGAGCAAATCTGACCGGGCGTACAGTATCCGCATTGCAATCCATCATGGCGCACAAAGGCGGCCTGCATCGGATGGAGATCGCCGTCCTCTACCAGACCCTCGATGGTGGTGATCTCATCGCCGTCGTGCATAACCGCAAGCGTCAGGCAGCTGTTGATGCGCTGTCCGTTGACGATTATCGTGCAGGCGCCGCACTGTCCTTGGTCGCAGCCTTTCTTCGTGCCGGTCAAGGCGAGGTGCTCGCGCAGCGTATCGAGCAACGTCGTGCGGGGGTCGAGATCGAGGGCGTGCTGCCGCCCGTTGACGCTCAATCTGACATTCTCTTTCGGCAACGATGAGGGTTCTGCGGTCGCCTCGGCAAATGCTGGCGGCGAAGCCAGCACCATGGTCGTAACCCCGGCTGTCCCAAGAAACCGCCGCCGGGATATGGATGAGCGAGGAGTGAGTTCTCTTTCCATGGCAGTGTCTCCGACTGGATGCGGATGAGGACGTACCCGTTTGACCGAAAATGAAATCGCGCATTTTTGCGCGATATGGCCCGGTCTTGCGTTGATTTCAGGAAACTTTCGTCGGACTGGAGCTTTGCGTATCCGTCGGTGAGGCCTTTGAGGAACGATGAGAGCGCGCTCTTCACAAGCGCCGAGGAAGGTACCGCAGCCGCGCTGCGATATCGCTTCGAACGCGCCGCTGCACGCTGCTATCGCAAAAGGCGCAAGCGAAAAGCAGAGCCAGCAATTTCGGACAAGCAAAACAGCTTTGATAGGATCACAGGAAGATGGCTGCGAGCAAAGCTGTATGCCTGCGCTCAACGCGATTGATGGATGGCAGCGCGCCGCGAGGCCCGCTGCTGAATCCAGCGGCAACCATGCCTCGAACTGAGGCCGCCTTTCACCACCGACAAGGAGCCATCCATAGACATGGTGACGGAATATCCCTCAATTCGTATTATCAGCCCGACCACTTTCGACGCGGGCACGGCACAGACGCCTGGCTCCGTTCGCCTGGCCGCGGTCGCGCCGCAGCTCGGCATCGAATCGGCGATATGGGGCGGGCTGTTCGAGGTCATGCCTGGAGCCAGTACAGGCATCCACCATCATGGAGAGCAGCAGACGATTGCCTATGTCTTATCGGGCACCTGCAAAGTCCGCTGGGGCGTGAGGGGAGAATACGCCGCGAGCGCGAAAGCCGGCGATTTCATTCATGTGCCTGCATTCCTGCCACACATGGAGATCAATCCATCGGATTCGGAGCCTTTTCACTGGGTGGTCGTCAGGAGCACCCCAACGCCAATCGTGGTGAACCTCCCTAATCATACGTGGCCATGACGGTTACGCTTCGTGCGAGACACGTCACGGCACGTCGGGACGGGGATCGCCGACGAACATGCTCCGGTTCGGCATCTCGATCGCGCTCAGTGTCTTGGCGTCGAGCGTTGCATCCGCCGGAAGCAGTCCGTTCAGATTGAGGATGTAGGCGGAGACCGCGTAGACATCCTCGTCGCTCAGCGATTGCGGCGCCGTCAGCGGCATCGCGCGGCGGATGTAGTCGAACAATGTCGGGGCGTACGGCCAATAGCTGCCAACGGTTTTGACCGGATTTGGCGTCGCCAGCGTGCCTTTCCCGCCGACCAATTTGTCGCCAAGCCCGCCCTCGCCCTTCGCGCCATGACAGGACGCGCATTGCTGATCGAACACCATACGGCCTTGACTGACACTGCCACTTCCCGGCGGAAGGTTTTTGCCGTCGCGATCGATATCGATGTTCCAGCCCGCAATCTCAGCCGACGTTGCTGATCGACCGATGCCGTAGGGGCCTTGCGCCTGAGCGCGCACAACGAATGCCAGCCCAAGCACGGCGAGCACCGCGATACAAAACTCACGCGTTGCCATTGGACACCTCGCCATCCGCTGCGATGCGCCACGGCCAAATGGCGTTGTTGTGGTAATAATAATTGTCGCCACGCACGGCGAGAAGCTCGGCCAATGTCGGCTGGACGTAACCCGTCTCGTCTGTTGCTCGGCTTTGAATCACGGCCGGTCCACCGCCCCATTGCCAGGGAAGCCTGAAGCGCGTCAGCGCCCGCGTCAGCACCGGCTCCTGCAGCTGGGCGTCTTGCCAGCTCTTGCCGTCATCGACCGAAACCTCTACCCGCTTGACCTTGCCATGTCCGCTCCAGGCGATACCGCTGATCTCGTGAAAACCCGGTGCGCTCAGCCGTTGGCCACCCGAGGGCCGCGTGATGATGGACTTGGCTTCCATGTAGAACGTGAAGTCACGTGCCGATCCGTCTGGCATCAGGTCGGTGTATTTGGATGTTTCTTCGCGTGAGTAAGTCGGTTCCGCAGTGACGTGCAGACGGCGCAGCCACTTTATGCTCATGTTGCCCTCAAAACCCGGCAGCAGAAGCCGCAGCGGATAGCCTTGCTGCGGGCGTAGGCGCTCGCCGTTCTGGCTGTAGATCAGCATCGCGTCGCCGAGACATTTTTCGATCGGAATGCTGCGTGTCATCGCTGCTGCATCCGCGCCTTCAGCGACGACCCATTTCGCGCCTGGCTGCAGTCCTGCTTCCTGCAGAACGACCTTCAGGCTGACTCCGGTCCATTCGGCGCAACTCACGAGACCGACAAGGTCGGATGCCGTCTTGCCGAAGGGTTTCTTGTAGGAGGGATTGCCGGAGCATTCGAGAAAATAGATATGCGATTCCGAAGGGAAGCGCCGGATGTCATCCATGGTGAAGATCAGAGGCTTGTCCACCAGGCCATGCAGCATCAGTCGATGCTGCGCCGGATCAATCGTGGGCACCCCGCTATGATGGCGTTCGTAGAACAGTCCGTTTGGCGTGATGATGCCATCGAGATCCTGCAGCGGCGTCCGTCCCGATGCGGACAGATATTGCGGCAGATTCTTCGGGATATTCTTGATAACGCCCTTCTCGAACGGCGAAGGCGTTCCATAGGGCTGGCTTCCCATCGGGTCGCCGGGCGTCTTCATCCATTCCGGAATGTTGGGCGGCAGATTGTCAGCACTATCGCTTGCGGCCAGCGCTTCGTTGCCCGCGAGGCTGCCCGCGACGACGGCTCCGCCCAGCAACGCACCACCTTCGCGCAGAAACCGCCGGCGTGATGTCAGGCCAAGATCATTGTCGACGTCGGTTGGCACGGTCATCGCGTCTCCTCCATTCGAACACAGCGACGATAAAGCACCGCAAACGGGACATCGGAACGGGACATCATCGGTCAGCAAGACGTTGACCAGCCGTTATTGTGTGGAGCTATGGCGACCGCGCGTCGATGAATTGTAATTCATCAAGGCAAGGCACCGCTTGCCGAGGATTGCTGCTCTTGCGTCATTCTTGCCGTTAGGCGACCGACCCTAAACCTAAGTATTCCCTTCTCAACCGGACGTAACAGATAGATAAGCCTTCGTTTAATAGTCCGGCTCATCGACCTGCGGTTACGTTCGGGGTGTAACTTGGGTAACCGGATGGCACTACAATGACAACCGATAGCACCAGCACTTCACCCGACCGGATGGACTTGACCGTCGGAAGACAAGCAATTCTTCCGCTATTGGTGGCGTTTTCCATCGCTTGCTTCGCGGGCGCTTTGGTCACCGATATCATCTATTGGCAGACCGTAGCCGTGACGTGGGAGACGTTCTCCATCTGGCTGATAACGGCCGGCCTCATCCTGGCAGGCTTTGCGGTCATAGCTTTCGTAATCGACTTTGTCCGCGGCAAGCGAGGCCGTACGCTTGCCTTGCCTTACGCGGTTGGCTACGCGCTCGCCGTTCTGCTCTCGCTGATAAATGCCTTCGTCCACAGCCGCGACGGCTACACGGCAGTTGTGCCAACGGGCCTGACGCTTTCCGCCCTCACCATAATCATCCTGTTGATCGGTGCCTGGGTCGGCTCGGTATATCGCTATCGCATTGGAGCAAGCATATAATGCACGCTGTCAAAATTGCACATTCGATGAAGCGGCCTCGTCTGGCCTCTCTCGTTGTCGCTGTTGCCGGGCTGGGTCTCGCCGGCTGTGACAATGGTGGCGGCGACCCCAGCAAACAGGTCGGTGCCAATCCCCCGCTGCCCGCGCTGCAGCAGTTTTTGGTACCGCCGATAAAGGTCGCGAAAGTCGTCGCATGGGGACAGGAAACTCCGACGGTGCCGGCGGGATTGCAGGTCCATGCTTTCGCCACCGGCTTTGAGCATCCAAGATCCCTCTACACCCTTCCCAACGGGGACGTGTTGGTGGTTGAAAGCAATGGTCCGAAAGCGCCGATCTACCGCCCCAAGGACATAGTTCAAAGCTGGGTCACCTGGTACGCTGGCGCAACCGCCGAGGGCGGAAATCGCATCACGCTGCTCCGCGATACCAATGGCGACGGCGTTCCCGAGCTGCGAACCGTTTTCCTAGACCGCCTCAATTCACCCTTTGGCGTCGCATTGGTTGGCCATGATCTCTACGTTGCCAACACCGATGGAATCGTCCGCTATCCCTATCAGGACGGGCAAACCAGCATCAGTGCCCCCGGCACCAAGCTAACCGACCTGCCAGGTGGACCCATCGATCATCATTGGACAAAAAGTATGGTGGCCAGCCCGGATGGCTCCAAGCTCTATGTGGGGGTCGGATCAAACAGCAACATCACCGAGAACGGAATTGGGGCCGAATATGAACGAGCTGCGATCTGGGAGGTCGACCGGGCATCGGGCGCCCATCGTATCTTCGCCAGCGGCCTGCGCAATCCGACAGGGCTTGCCTGGGAGCCTGTGACCGGCAAGCTCTGGGCCGTCGTCAACGAGCGCGACGAGATCGGTCCCGACCTGGTTCCGGATTATCTGACCTCGGTTCGGGACGGAGCTTTCTACGGCTGGCCCTATAGCTATTACGGCCAGCACCTCGACCCTCGGGTCCAACCGCAGCGACCGGACCTGGTGGCCACGGCGATCCCGCCGGACTACGCCTTGAGCTCTCACGTGGCGCCATTGGGTGTGGCGATGTATGCAGGCACCAACCTTCCCCCAAGCTACCACGGCGGTGCCTTCGTAAGCGAACATGGAAGCTGGGATCGAACCCCCCTCAATGGTTACAAGGTGGTTTTCGTGCCGTTTAGCGGGGGACGCCCCAGCGGCCCGGCGCAGGACGTCGTCACCGGCTTTCTCGATGCGAGCAACCAGGCGCGCGGGCGGCCTGTTGGTTTGGCGGTCGATCGATCCGGCGGACTGTTGGTAGCGGACGACCTGGGAGACACCGTATGGCGGGTGTCGTCGAACGGTTCCCCGACCGCGTCCAACAATTGACGCAACAGGCGATCGAACAAGAATCCGGCTGCAGCGATCCGCAAGAACAGCATCGGACGAGCCGCCGGATTCGGTTTCGAGTTTTTCAGGACGTTTTGTTTCATTTGTCCATTTTCAAAGTGATGGACGAGCCATTGCACACCGATGCCTCGCAATGGCTGATCAGCTACCGGATCGGTCCTTTCGGACCGGCGCAACAGGAGAAAACAAATGAAGAAGAGCTGGACCAAACCGAGCATGTGCCAGGTCCCCGCAAGCCTGGAAATATCGCGGTATCTGCCTGCAAGAATGACTCCCAAGAAATAGGCAGCAGAGGTGCGTGTCCCCGGGTCAGGGGCACGCACCTTCCCATCGGGTAAACCCATGACAAGCCTGGACGCGTACGATGTCGGCCGTGACGCTTCCACGGTTGCGATTTCTGGGGGCGATGGAGAACGCCGCGAAGTGGAAACCACCGTGCGCCTGAAGATCGTCGGATCGGCCGCAGGCGGCGGTTTTCCGCAGTGGAACTGCAATTACCGGCTGAGCCGTGCGGCCCGTGCCGGGGCAGCGGGCATCTCCCAGCGGACGCAATCGAGCCTCGCTGCATCCGCCGACGGTCGCGACTGGGTTCTCTTCAACGCCTCCCCCGACATCCGCCAACAGATCGCGCAAACGTCCGAATTGGAGCCCAGCGCCGCCGCGCCGCCGCGCTCGACGCCGATCCGAGCGGTGGTGCTTACCAATGGCGATGTCGATCACGTCGCCGGCCTGCTCACCCTGCGCGAGCGCCAGCCTTTCGCCATCTATGCAGCGACGCAGGTTCTGGCAGTACTCGAGGCGAATTCAATTTTCAACGTGCTCGATCCGGCAATCGTGCCGCGGCGCGTGCTCCCGCCGGAAGGTGAACTGAAGATTTGCGATGCGAACGGCCGGAAAACTGGCGTGACGATCGAGAGCTTCGCAGTTCCTGGAAAGGTGGCGCTCTATCTGGAGGATTCCGCCCTGCCCGAAGCCGATTTCAGTTCCGACAAGGGCGATACGATCGGGGTGCGCATCACCAGCGACAAAGGCGGCGGCTCGGTCTTCTATATTCCCGGCTGCGCGCGCATCGATGCGGTTTTGCGCTCGCGTCTGGACGGCGCGGCCTGCCTGTTGTTCGATGGCACGGTCTACACCGACGACGAGATGATCGCAGCCGGCGTCGGAGAGAAGACCGGCGCGCGCATGGGACATCTCGCAATGTCGGGAGAGACAGGGTCGATCGCCAGGCTGGCCGGCGCGGAGATCGGACGCCGCATCTTTGTCCACATCAACAACACCAATCCGGTTCTCGACGAAAACTCGTCCGAACATGCGGTAGTCAGGGCGTCGGGCTGGGAAGTCGCAGATGACGGCATGGAGATAGAATTGTGAGCGGTTTCCATGACGCGGCCAGAAGCGGATTGTCCGCAACGGGACTGGAAGCGGTGCTCCGGCAGGTAGGCGCCGAGCGCTGTCACAATCGCCACCTCTTCCACCACAGGATGACCGCGGGCTCCCTATCGAAGATGCAGGCCTGGGCGTTGAACCGTTACTGCTACCAGGCGGTCATTCCCCGCAAGGACGCCACGATCCTCGCGCGCGCCAAGGATCCGACCTTTCGGGCGGCGTGGCGCAAGCGCATAGAGGACCATGACGGCGAGGATGGCCGGAGCGGCGGCGTGGCACGCTGGCTGCATCTCGCAGCCTCGCTCGGTCTTGATGCGGATGCCGTGGAAAGCGGGAGGCTGGCGGTCGCCTCGTCCCTGACGGAACTGATCTCACCAGCGATTATAGGCGAGCGCGTACCGGCGCTTCAGCATGCCTATGGCGAGGAGAAGAACATCCCGCCCGGCGCTTTCCGGCCGCAGGAAGCATAATGACGGCGCCGCGCGAAAGAACAATGGTCTCGCTGCGGTCGGTGCCGTCGCTGCCAAAACATGTGCGCATCCGGCTCGATCCCGTGCGACAGGCTATTGCCGTACTTTCACCGGAGCAAATTTTCTGGCCGAACGACATCAGCCTCGACATCCTGCGCCGTTGCGACGGACGCTCCCCCGTTGGCCAGATCATCGCCGATCTCGCAGTGGCATATGACGCACCGGAGGGAGAAGTGGCCGGCGACGTCACCGCTTTCCTCCAGGAGTGGAGCGACAAATTGTTGGTGTCGCTATGAACGGGTCCCATATCCCACCTATCGCCATGCTGGCGGAACTGACCCACCGCTGCCCGCTGCAATGTCCTTATTGTTCCAATCCAACCGAACTCCTAAAGGCCAATCGCGAACTCGATATGCAAACCTGGCTCGATCTGTTCCGGCAAGCCGCGGACCTCGGCGTTCTCCAGGTCCATCTTTCGGGCGGCGAGCCGACGCTCCGCCGCGACCTCGAGCAATTGGTTGCCGGCCTTTCCGAACGCGGCGTCTATACCAATCTCATCACCGCCGGCGTCGGCATCGCCGAAGGCCGCATCGAAGCCTTGGCCGAGGCCGGTCTCGATCATATCCAGGTGAGTTTCCAGGGCGCACGATCGGCGACGGCCGAGCTGATCGGACACTATCGCGGCGGCTTTGAGAAGAAGCGGGAGACGGCGAGGCGCGTGCGGGCGGCTGGCTTGCCGCTCACCATTAACGCGCCGATCCACCGCCACAATATCGAGGAAGTGCCGGAATTCATCGAGCTTGCGCTCTCGCTTGGCGCCGAGCGGCTGGAGATAGCCAACGTACAGTATGCAGGCTGGGCGCTCGTCAATCGCGATGCGTTGATGCCGAGACGCGCTTCCGTCGAGCGGCAAGTGGAAATTGTCGAAGCCGCCCAGGAGCGGCTGCGTGGGATCATGAACATCGATTTCGTCACGCCGGATTATTTCGCGATCTATCCCAAGCCCTGCATGGGCGGTTGGGCGCATGACGCTTTCATGGTCGCACCCGACGGCACTGTGTTGCCTTGCCACGCCGCGCAGACGATCCCCTCATTACGCTTCGAGCGTTTCGGGCCACGCACGCTGGCCGAGATCTGGGCCGATTCACCGTCGTTCAACGCTTTCCGTGGAACGGATTGGATGCAGGAGCCGTGTCGTGGCTGCGAACGGCGCGAGATCGACTGGGGTGGTTGCCGATGTCAGGCGATGGCGATTGCCGGCGATCCCGCCGCGACAGACCCGGCCTGCATCAAGTCGCCGATCCACGCTCGCATGGGAAAGTTTATCGACGATGCCCTCACAACTGCGGTTTCGGTGGGAAGCCAAAGCGACAAAGCCGCTGAAAGCTTCGTGTATCGCCGCATAGCCCCGTCACAACCCGGCCTGCCAAACGCGCCTAGTGGTCGAGATAGATTTCCGTAAACAGATACTGGAAATACTTCCACAGGATCGGCATCACTGCATACGAGCCTTCGTGGAATCGCAGCTGACCTCGGTGCGAACCGCAGCTCGTATCCTGGGTCGAGCCGATGGCTTCTGGGATCGGATTGTGGTAGGCCCAACCGGCACATTGGCGGATAGGTCGCCCACCGGACTCGGATCTGAAAATTGGGCTGATCCCGATGATCGTTACCGGAACACACAATCCGTATCTCGTCGCTTTTTCGATTCTGGTCGCCGTCTTCGCGTCTTACACTGCCCTCGATCTCGGTGGGCACGTGGTGGCCACGCGAGGACTTGCGCGTCACCTGTGGCTGGTGGCGGCCGCGATCACAATGGGGGGCGGAATATGGTCGATGCACTTCGTCGCCATGCTCGCCTTCATCATGCCGTCTCCGATGTCCTACGACATCGGATTGACCACCCTTTCGCTCGCGGTTGCGATCTGCGTAACCGGCGGCGGTTTTTACGTCATCAGTCGCCGAAGGGCATCACCGTTTCGCCTCATGCTCAGCGGCATCTGCATGGGACTTGGCATTGCGGCTATGCATTACGTCGGCATGGCGGCGATGCGGGGGCCCGCCCAGCTCAGCTACGACCGCTTATTCGTTGCGCTCTCCCTGGCCATAGCGATTGGCGCGGCGACGGTGTCACTATGGCTGGCATTCCGAACCACGGCTCCTGAACAAAAACTCGTTGCCGCCATCGTCATGGGGCTGGCCATTTCCGGCATGCACTACACGGCTATGGAAGCGGCCATTTTTACCGCTCACGGCTCCGTTCACGACGCCCAAGGAAACGCAAATCTCGATCAAACCAATCTAGCGCTGGCGGTTGCCAGCGTTACGTTCGTTGTTCTGGCCTGCGCGTTGATCGCCTCTCTGTCAGAGCAGAAGCGCGCCGAAGAAGCGCTGCGTCAGACGCAGGCAAATCTCGTGCATGTCGCGCGCGTGACAACGCTGGGCGAGCTGACCGCCTCGATCGCCCATGAAGTCAACCAGCCGCTCGCCGCCATCGTCACCAACGGTGAGGTTTGCCTGCAGTGGCTCGACCGCGAGGTGCCGGACCTCACCGAGGTGCGTGAGGCTCTTGATGCCATGATCAACAATGGCAGGCGGGCAAGCGAGATCATCCAGCGACTTCGCGCGCTTTCGAGGAAGACCGAGACACAGAAGGCGGCGCTGAACATCAACGACGCGATCAGCGAGGTGATCCCGCTGGTGCAGCACGAGGTGCTCAAACACCAGGTGTCGCTGCGCCTGGAACTGGCTCCGACGCTGCCAGCCGTGCTCGGTGACAGGGTCCAGCTGCAGCAGGTGATCATCAACCTGCTGGTCAATGGAGTGGACGCCATGGCCTCGGTCGACAGCCGGCCGCGCGAGCTGGCCATACGGTCGCAAAGGCATGGCCCCGGGCAGGTGCTGATAGCCATCCGGGACACGGGCGTCGGCATTGATCCGCAAAGCGTCAGGGGGATCTTCGAGGCGTTCTACAGCACCAAGCCTAGCGGCATGGGCATGGGGCTGTCGATCTGCCGCTCTATAGTCGAGAGCCACGGCGGAACGATCTGGGCGTCGCCCAATGAGGGGCCGGGCGCCACGTTTCAGTTTGCCTTGCCCTCGCGTCTGGAGCAGGCCGCATGACGTTCTACGTGCAGAACGAGTCGCCAGGTGAGGACAAGGAGCCCCTTCGCCGCTGCGATGCGCGCCTCTATGAGGACGCAGATCACGTGCTTGCCTACGGCATCCGGACAATGGCCGAAACGAGCCCTGATAAGGTCGCCGCCATCCGGCGCGTTAGTCTACGGCTCCTTTCACCGCAGTGTCTTTGGATAATATCCCGACCTCAGCTCGACGACGGGTGCGCATACTCGGCCTGACGAACAGCTGGACAAAGGGCGATCAGGCGATCAATCGCCGACAAGGCGAAGCGCAGGCTGGGCTCATCGACCAATCGTCCATCTCTGATCTTGTCGGCAACGTTACCGATGACGACCTGCGGACCGAGAACGGGACGTGACTGGATGGCGAGCAGCGTCTCGTTGGCCTGTGCCTGAGCACGAACGCCGCCGGTAAAGGCCGGCGACACGGAGATGACGAGCACCGCTTTGCCGGTCAACGCCGATCGACCGAGAGGCCTCGACGCCCAGTCAAGCGCGTTCTTGAGGACGCCGGGAATGCCGTGATTGTACTCCGGCGTCGCGATCACGACCCCGTCGCTTTCCGCGACAGCTTGCCTGAACGCCTGCACCGTCTGCGGTGTCGATGCTCCATCTTCGTCCTGGTCGTAAAGAGGCAGCCGCAGGTCGCCGATCTGGAGATCAACCGCCGGACCCAACGCGAGCTGGAGGCCTCGCAGGACGGCAAGGGAGTAAGAGCCTCGGCGCAGGCTCCCCGGCAAGCCGAGGAGCCGCGCCTGACTACGTGCCTCGATGATCGTCATCGGTGCGATCACTTTCCGGGCTGCAACGGGCCCGAACCGGCGCCGGTCGCTTCGATGGCGGCAGCGATCTCAGCCAAATCCCGCCCGGTCAATTCGAGGCTTGCCGCGTCGAGCCAGCCGTCCACCTGAGCCGGGCTGCGGGCGCCGACGATCGCACCCGTCACCCCCGGCCAGGCCAGCGTCCAGGCGATCGCAACCGCGGCAACGCTGGCGCTGTGACGCTCCGCGATCGGTTTTAAGGCATCGGCGAACGCCAGGTTGCGGGTGAGCTTTTCGCCGGAGAATTCCGCATTGCGGGATCGCCAGTCGTCTTTCGGCAGGGCCCGGGCGCGTGCGGTCGTGAAGCGGCCGGTGAGGAGGCCGGATTGCATGGGGCTATAGACAATGACGCCGGTCTCATGAGCGTGGCACCAGGGCAGTTCGGCCTTGGCGACATCGCGGCGGATCGCGGAGAACGGCGGCTGCAGCGTGTCGACATGGCCCAGGCTTTCGGCCGTTTCCAACTGCGCGGTACTATGATTGGAAAGGCCGACGGCACATACCTTGCCCTCCTTCTTCAGGTCGAGGAGCGTTTGCCAGTACACTTCGAGCGGCGTGCCATCCTCGGCCGGCCAGTGCATTTGGTAGAGATCGATGCGCTCAACGCCGAGGCGCTTCAGCGAGGCTTCCACCTCGCGGCGGATGCTTGCGGGCGCGCCGACTTTGCTGGGGAGCGCTTGGCGATCGTTTTCGTCCCAGATGAGGCCGCACTTGCTGAAAACGTAAGGCCGCTCATTGGCCGGAATCTCAGCGAGCGCTTGACGCACGACCTCTTCCGAGTGGCCGAGGCCGTAAATAGCCGCCGTGTCGATCCAATTGATACCGCGTTCCACCGCATGCCGTATTGCAGTGATCGAGTCGCCATCGTCCTGTGCACCCCAACCAACGGCCCAATCGGCTCCGCCGATCGCCCAGGCGCCGAACCCGACACGCGTGATCTGCATGTCGGTGCGGCCCAAGCGGCGGGTTGCGAGGGCCTTTGCGACTGATGTCGACCGTTGAAGTGTATCCATGTCGTAGCTCCTGTTTACAACGCAACATTGCGTCATCCCTTTCCATCCTTCCGGCAGCGAGATCAGTTCCGTTGTCAGGAAGTATGAACCGTGGACGTTGTTCCCAGCCGCGCAAATGTGGGGCGGCTTCGTTCGGCGAGCAGGGGTGTTCCGGCACTCTTTATGCAAGCCCAGCTAGATGTTGTGCCACTTCTCGTGCCCCTGTCCGTAGTTCCCTCGGAAGGGCGAACTGGGACGTGGGACGTTTGGACCTCGGCCAGTGCGGGACTGGCTGCCAACAGGACGGCCACTAGGCGGAAGTCCATCGCTCAACATCCTCCAGTCGGTATTGCGGGTCGTCTCGCCGAAACATTCCAGGGAGCAGAAGTAGTACTGGCGAGGTATCTTCACCTCACAAGCGCAGTTCAGGCATTCCATTCTCTTGCTCCATCCCTGCAACGCATCGCAGAAAAGCGTTTTTTGAAGTTGTCGAGATAGTAATGTGTTTTCGGAGGGTTTAGGCCTCCGCAACAGTAACAGTAATTTGACGATTTCGTCATGATTTTCTCGATAGGCCTTGCGAATTTCGCGACCAGAGGTTTCGGCATGTATTGAGCTTAAGTGCTGTACAAATCAGCGCCCCAGCAAAACCCGCCGCACCGAAATTCACAAAAGCATACATAGATTTTTCTATTGGCATGAATCATCCGTAGGTATGGCTGGGTAACCTATTTGGGCAGAGCCATAGTTGAGGATTTTTGCCGGAGGCTATCCGCTGGGCGCATTATTTGATTTGGCGAGAACAGCTAACCGAACTGGCGCCGCTCGCGAGACCAGGATTAACACGCTGGTGACTGACTTCGCCGAGAAGCCAATAGCAAAGCCATCGGCGAAACGGGCGAAACTCGAATTGGGGCGGCGTTTTCGAAAGACATTTCTTCGCTCGAGCGCAACACTCCGCACCCAATCTCGAGGATTTCAACGCATGGCACCCAGGAAGTCGATTCGGCCCTACAAATCCGCGGCCGGAGGCTGGGGCGCGTTGCGAGCGACCGGAACAGCCCTGACAGAGCAAGGCATCGCCCTCAGTGGCTCGACGACGCTCCTGCGCATGAACCAGCCGACCGGCTTTGATTGTCCAGGCTGCGCATGGCCCGACCCCAAACACACATCATCTTTTGAATTCTGTGAAAACGGTGCGAAGGCGGTCGCCTGGGAGGCTACGGCGAGGCGTTGCATGCCGGAATTCTTTGCAGCGCACACCGTGAGCGAACTCGAAGGCTGGAGCGACTATGACCTGGAAATGCAGGGCCGCATCACCGACCCGATGGTTTATGACCGCGCTTCCGATCGCTACCTGCCGATCGACTGGGATGATGCCTTTGCCTTGATTGGGCGCCATCTGAACGGCCTTGCCGACCCGAACGCCGCCGAGTTCTATACATCGGGCAGGACATCGAATGAGGCGGCATTCCTGTACCAGCTCTTTGTGCGCGAGTTTGGCACCAACAATTTTCCGGACTGCTCCAACATGTGCCATGAATCGACAAGCGTAGGCTTGCCGAAATCTCTGGGCGTTGGGAAAGGCACGTGCCTGTTGGAGGATTTCGACCTTGCGGATGCAATCTTCATATTTGGCCAGAACCCAGGCACCAATAGTCCACGTATGATGACCAGCCTTCATAACGCATCACGGCGCGGTGCGGCGATCATCTCGTTCAACCCGTTCCGCGAGCGTGCTCTCGAGCGCTTTCAGGCACCGCAAAACCCGATCGAAATGGTGACGATGACGTCGACACCGATCAGCTCCAGGCTCTATCAGGTCCGCGTTGGTGGAGATGTCGCTGTTCTGAAGGGAATGATGAAGGTGCTTGTCGAGGCGGACGAATCCGCGGTTGCCGCCGATAAGCCCCACGTGCTCGACTGGGATTTCATCCACGGCCACACCCAGGGTCTTGACGCAGTTGTTGCCGATCTTCGTGCCACGCCATGGGACGCGATCGAACGCATGTCCGGACTGAGCCAAGCCGATATTACGGCGGCGGCCGAGGTCTATATGCGTGCCGACAGGGCGATCCTCGTCTATGGAATGGGCATTGTCCAGCATTCCAGAGGCACGCAGAACGTGCAGCAGATCGCCAACCTGGCGCTCATGCGCGGCAATGTCGGCAAGCCTGGCGCTGGCGTCTGCCCCGTGCGGGGTCACTCCAATGTGCAGGGCGACCGCACGGTTGGCATCACGGAAACTCCCTCGGATGAATTCCTTGACCGATTGGAGCGCAGGTTCGGCTTCAAACCACCCCGTGCCCACGGCCACAATGTCGTCACCGCCCTTGAAGCCATGGTCCGCGGCGAAGTGAAGGTCTTCATCGCCATGGGAGGCAATTTCGCGGCCGCGGTTCCGGATTGGCAGCAAACACAAAACGCGATTCGCAGCCTTGATCTGACGGTCCAGATATCGACCAAACTCAACCGCAGCCATTTGATTATCGGCCGAGAGGCGCTGATCCTTCCCTGTCTGGGACGTACCGAGGTCGACAACCAGGCGACAGGCCCCCAGTCCATCACCGTCGAGGATTCCATGTCGATGGTGCACGCGTCGGCGGGCCAGAATCGGCCAGCATCCGAACGTCTGTTGAGCGAACCGGCCATTGTCGCCGCAATGGCAAAAGCGACACTTGGGGCACGGTCGGTCGTGGACTGGGACGGGTTAGTCGCTGACTATGATCTTATTCGTGGCGCGATCGAGGACGTGTTGCCGATTTTCCAGGCCTACAACGCTCGTGTGAGAGTTCCCGGAGGATTTCATCTTGCCTCGACAGCGCGCGAGCGCATCTGGATGACGCCGTCGGGCCGGGCCAATTTTCTGGTGTTTGAAGGTCTTGGGGAAGATCCGGACCCGGGCGACGCGGATGGGCTGTGGCTGACTACGGTCCGCAGCCATGACCAGTACAACACCACGATATACTCGCTGTCCGATCGGTATCGCGGCGTTTTTGGACAGCGCGACGTGCTGTTTATCAACCAAAGGGAGATGGATAAACGGGGACTGAAAGCTGATGATCGCGTCGATCTCGTGACACAGTCGACCGACGGCATCAAGCGTGCCGTGCGAGAGTTCAGGATCGTCCCCTACGCATTCCCGGACGGCTGCTGCGCGGCCTATTATCCTGAGACGAATCCACTGGTGCCACTGTATTTGCGTGATCCGAGCAGCTTCACGCCATCTTCAAAGGCCATCCAGATCCGCTTGGTCCGATCGCACGGTCATGAGATGACGGCCGAGCACGTGGTTCGGCTAGGAGTATGATGCCGATGGACCCCGTCGAACTCGCGCGCCTGCAATTCGCCTTCACCATCGGATTCCACATTCTCTGGCCAACCTTCACTATTGGCATCGCATGCTTCGTTGCCTGGCTCAGCGGCCTGTGGTGGTGGACAGGCAAGCTCGTCTACCGCGACCTGATGCGGTTCTGGAGCCGCATCTTCGCCCTCGGCTTCGGCATGGGTGTGGTCACTGGCATAGTGCTCAGCTACGAGATCGGCACCAACTGGGCCGGTTTCTCGCGCTCGGTCGCCAATGTGCTCGGACCGTTGTTCATGTACGAGGCGTTGACGGCCTTCTTCCTCGAGTCCGGCTTCATCGGCATCGTTCTGTTTGGCGAGGGCCGTGTCAGCAAGGGCATGCATTTTTTTTCCTGCTGCATGGTCGCGGTCGGCACGCTGCTCAGCGCCACTTGGATTATTGCCGCCAATAGCTGGATGCAGACGCCGGCAGGTGCGGTCGCGGATGCACATGGTATCTATCACGTGGTGGACTGGTGGACGGTGATCTTCAACCCGTCGTTCCCCTACCGCTTGGCGCACATGGTCTGCGCGAGCATCCTAACCGGCTCTTTCGTGGTCGCCGGCGTCTCAGCCTTCCACCTTTGGCGCCGCCAGCATCGCACAACCTCGACCATCGCCTTCTCCATGGCCATGTGGATGGCTCTGGTTCTGGCGCCGCTCCAGATCGTGTTGGGCGACATCCACGGCCGCAACACCCTCGTCTATCAGCCGACCAAGGTCGCCGCGATGGAAGGCCTGTGGGACACCACGCGCGGTGCGCCGATGACGGTGCTCGCATGGCCGGACATGCAGGCCGAGGAGAACCGCTTCGCGATCGACATCCCGCACATAGCCAGCCTTTATCTAACGCACTCCTGGAACGGCGAGGTCCCGGGGCTGAAGGCCGTGCCGCGTGACGACCGCCCCTATGTCCCCATTGTATTCTTCGCCTTCCGCATCATGGTCGGCATCGGCATCGTCCTGGTCACAACCGCGATCATCGGCGCGGTGCTGCGCTGGCGCGGACGCCTCTTTGAGACACGCTGGTTCCAACTCCTGGCGATGGCGGTAACACCGCTCGGCTTTCTCGCCGTGCTTGCCGGCTGGACCACGACAGAAGCCGGCCGTCAGCCGTTCGTCATCTACGGGCATCTGCGCACGGCAGACGCCGTCGCGCCGGTGAGCGCGGGCGCTGTCACAACAACACTGCTGATCTTTTTCGCCGTCTACAACATGCTGCTGATTGCTTTCTTCTGGTTTGCCGCGCGTATCGCCCTCAAGGGACCCTCCGCCTCGATCACCGACCCGGGATCGACGAGGCCGGGACTGGACCGATCCGGCCCCACCCTGGCCGGGGCAAATGCCGCCACGCCGCCCGTGGCCGGCCTCGCCCACGCGCCGGGAGAATGACGCGATGGACAGTTTGCTCCCTTTCGATCTTCCGCTGCTGTTCGCTGCGGTGGCCGTCTTTTCCGTCGCCGTCTATGTGCTGGCGGACGGCTTCGATCTCGGCGTCGGGATCCTCTTCCTTGCCGCGCCCCGCGATGCGGACCGTGATGTCATGATGGCCAGTATAGAACCCGTCTGGGACGGCAACGAGACCTGGCTCGTCATGGGCGGCACGCTGCTCTTTGCCGCGTTTCCGGCCGGCTACTACGTACTGCTGCCGGCCTTCTATTTGCCCATCATGTTCATGCTGTTCGCACTGATATTCCGAGGCATCGCGTTCGGCTTCCGGCTGCGGGCTGCGTCATATCGCTGGGTATGGGATATCGCATTTGCGGGTGGATCGATATTGGCTGGCCTCTGTCAGGGGTTCGTCCTCGGCGGTTTCATCGGCGGCATACCGATGGAGGCCGGCATGTTTTCCGGCGGGCCCTTCGATTGCTTCACGATTCTGGGACTGCTCTGCGGGCTCGGCCTCCTGGGCGGCTACGCGCTTCTGGGCGCGGGTTGGCTCATCTGGAAGACGGAGGGCTCGACCCAGATATTTGCCCGCGAGGTTGCGCATGCAGCACTTATTGTGGCCGCCGCGATGATGGCTATCGTCAGTGGCTGGACCGCGTTGGCCGACCCCAATGTCGCAAGCCGATGGTTTGTCTGGCCCAACATAGCCTATCTCGCGCCGTTGCCGTTGTCGGCCGCCATCATCGCCTGCTTCATCTGGCGCAGCCTCTGGGGCAAGCGCGAGACATTACCTTTCATCCTCTCCGTTGTGCTGTTCCTTCTTGGCTTTGCAGGTTTGGCGGTCAGCCTCTGGCCTTATATCGTACCGAGGCACATTTCGATCTGGGACGGCGCCGCCGATCCTCAAGCGCTTGCCTTCGCGGGCGTCGGGATCGTCATTATCATTCCGATCGTGCTGGCCTACCAAGCCCATGCCTACTGGGTGTTCCGCGGCAAGGTCGAGCATTCGGCTTATGGCGAGCACTAGTCCGCGCTTCTGCTGGCGTGCGACCCGAGTGCGCACTGCACAACGTACGCATCGTCCCTGGCGATTGTGACCAGCGCGTCATCGTTCTGCGTAATCAGGGCAACCGGTCGAACTCGGCGCGGCAAATTTGCAGCACGTGGGAATGAAGAACGTTACCGATGAGATTGGTGGCTTTGAGGGCTAGAGGGCCGCCGCACTACCGATTGTGCCATACGAAAATGAAAACCTCGATTTTCGTCCCCTATGACCCGTGCGTTCCAATGCTTCGGGGTATTGCCCGACGAAAAACAATATATGTCACGAGAAACTCAACGAGTTTGCTGCCGCCGGTCGCCCGGCATGAGTCTGGTGCGAGCGGCACTCGACCGGCTGTTCCCGCCCGACCCAGGCTGGCTGCGCCTGATCGCCGCCGTCAGCGCAACCCTCGCTGGACTGACAACCTTCGTCATCGTCGCGCTGATGGGTACCATCGCCGGTGTGCCGGTCATCGACCGCGTCCTTGGATTTGCCATCGCCCTCTTCATCGCCGCCACGGTTCGCGACAGCACCATCCACCAGAAACTCACGACCATTGCGATTGGCGGGGTTGGGGCATGCGCATCCACGATCGTCGCCGCGCTGCTGATCGATCAGCCGATGGCGGACGCAGTGTTGCTGCCTGCCATGATGTTCGTGATCGCATTCTTCTCGGTTCGCAGTCCACGTCATGGATCGATCGGGCTGGTTTCGCTGATCGCCTACCTGATCGCGCTCGTCTCGAAGCAGCCGGCCGAAACTCTGCCGCTGCGACTACTGGTCATAGTCGTCGCCGCGACCGTTGCCGCGCTGGTGCGTTGCGTCCTGATTCCGGAGCGGCCGGAGTCCGAGATCGAGCGCCTGCGCCACGAAGTCCGTAGTTGCATCAGCAAGGTGCTTGCGCTCGTCGCAGCCGCGGTAGGCAAGGGCTCGTGGACGGCTGCGAGCCGCCGCCGCCTCCGACGCCAGGCCTCTCGCCTTGATGAAATCATCATGCTTGCCCAGGCACGGCTCGTGTCGTCGGCTAAGCAGCCGGCCTACCCGGGCTGGGGCTGGCTGCAGCTGTTCGAAATACAGCTGGCGACGCGACGTGTCGAGCAGATTGCCCTGCAGGATCTCGGCGGTCCGGAGGAGCGCGTAGCCCTGCTGTCGCGGATTGAGGTGATCGGGGCTGCAGGCCAGCAAGCGCCGCTGCCCCCTGCGCCAGGCCGTCTCGGCGGAGCGCTCGATATGCTCGGCCACGTCCTATCCGAGATGCCGGTGGGCGAGCCCGATTATCCGGCCTTCGTTCCGCCGGCGGCATCTCCACCTGCATGGCGTCCGGCGCTGCAGACGGCGACCGCCTCGACCCTCGCTATCGCGTGCAGCGAATTGATCCTTCCCAATCGCTGGTACTGGGCGGCGTTTGCAGCCTTCGTCATGTTCCGGGAAACGCGTTCGCGTGGCGAGTCCGTGGCAAAAGGCACCGCGTTCGTCATCGGCACCACGGCCGGACTGGTGGCGGGCCAGTTGCTGGCGACACTGCTGTCCGGTCACGAGCTGCAGAGCATCGTTGCCATCGTCATCGCCGTGTTTCTCGCCTTTCAGGCCAATGTCATCGCCTACAGCGTCATGGTCTTCTGGATTACGGTGATCCTCGGCCTGATGTTCGGGATGATGGGGTATTTCACCTTCGATGTCCTGCTGACGCGTCTGGAGGAGTCGGCTATCGGCGTCGCGTCGGGCGTGCTGGTCGCGTGCCTCGTGCTGGTGCGGCGCGAACGGGATGTGACGGAAGAGGCGGCCGCCGCGTTCTTGAATGCCTTGCGCAATTTGGTGAGGGGCGCCGCCGCCGTGCTGCTGGAAGGCAAGCCGACGCGCAACCTCGCCAGCCACATCCTCGGGACCGGGCAACGTTTCCGCGAACTCGAAGCAGTCGCTGCATCTGAGCAGTCGAGCTTCGGGATGGTACGCCGCGAAAGGCTGCGCAGGCGCGTCATGGTGCTAGGCGCATGCGAGAATTGGGGGCGAGAACTCGGAACAATCTGCCTAAGAAGCGGTCGCATCGAGGACGCCGGGCTTACGAAAATAGCCGCAGATGCGCTCGCGCGCACAGACGCCACGCTGGGTTACCTGACAGGCGCAGGGTCCAAAACGGCGGGAGCGATAGCAGGCGCCGATACCGCCAACAATGTGGTTCCGGCAGGGGCCGACGATCCCATCTCTCACGCCGTTCACTTGCTCTTGCGCCTGGATGCTGCGCTGGATCGCGTCGCAGCAATACGCGATGAGCGCGCGAGCGTGCGATGAGACTGTTCGGCGCCGTGCCCCCGTTAGCAGGTTGTAGACGCACTCACAACTCTGAGAACGCCGCCAGCCACGCCCCTCGGTGCGTCAGTCGACCGTGCGAAAAACCTCCTCAGCGCCGCGCGAAACGAGGTATCATCCTCGACGAAGACAATGGCTCATCGCCGCCAGCGCCCTCCTCCTTCGCCCGGCCAGGTCACGGCACGCGGGTCACCGGCGACGCGCCAGTGGCAAACCAATATGCGCAGCGGGCGAAGCTTGAACTAGGGCGGCGTTTTCGAAAGACATTTCATCGTCTGAGCGCGATGCTCCACGCTCAAACGCAAGGATTTCGACCTATGGCAGCCAGTAAATCAATCCGGCCTTGCAAATCCGCGACCGGAGGCTGGGGCGCGCCGATGTCGACGGCCGATCGCGTTGTTCGGCCTGGAGGCTGAGGCCCATGAGTGCGGTCGAACTCGGGGGCTCCTTCGCTCTGCGCCGCGGTGGGCAAGGTTCGGTGTTTGCCTCCGCAGTCTCTGCCGGCATTGGTCCGCTCGACTCGCCGAACATCGATGCAATGTCACGCCGGTGCGGCCGTCTCGGTGAGACGCACTGGTTCGAACTCTTCGTCACGATGGTAGCGCCGCTCTGCCTTTTCGCCGTGCTCGCGGTCTCGAGCACGGACGCGGTCACCAGATCGTTCTTGATTTGCTTCGCCATTTATTCCGATTTGTTGATCGCCTTGCTTTGGTTCACAGAGAAAGACGATGCCCCACTGATCCGACCCATCCACGCCCCAAGCGGCAGGCTCTGCGCGTGAATGTCCAGGAGGATGATCGCCCCCAATTCCCACCGCCAGTGGATGTACGAAACCCAAGTCGACGACGTCGCCGGCCCCAGGCAATTCGAGTTGATCAACGCCGAATCCTTAGGATCGTCGTCGCCCTCTATGATGAACGCCTGACGCAAGGATGAACTTGTCGGTAGGAGAGTAGGATGGCTGATCGGGCGTGGTACATGGCGGTGCCGAGCTTCTTATTGTCTTTCGTTCATCTTCGGAAGCGTCGGCGTCCTACGTTAGGGACCGCTTCTTCCCCGCGACTCTGGCGACCGTCGTTCCCACTCCGGCCGACTTCGTCAATTTTCCTCAATTGGTGCGGTTGCCTGACACCACCTCGCGCGAGGTCGACTTTCCTTTCTCCTACAGCAAGCTCCTCACCCCGGATTGGTCGGTGTCGTTCACCGAGAACTACCGCATCGTCGATCAGGCGGGCACGCGCGCGGGCTTCGACAATTTAGTGCTCGGCACCCAGTATGAACTCTATTCCAATCCCGAGCACGAGTTCGTCTTCTCGGTAGGCGGCACAGTGGCGCTGGGCGGCACCGGATCGTCTGACATTGGTGCCAAGTCGTTCTCGACCCTGACGCCGACCGTTTACATGGGCAAGGGCTTCGATGATCTGTCTGATTCGATGGGGTGGCTGCGTCCGATCAATGTCACCGCGACCCTTGGAATCGCGCTGCCAACCCAATCCACCACCGTGACCGGCGCCACCACAATCGACAACCCAAACGTCCTGCAATGGGGCTTCGCCCTGGAATACAGCCTGCTCACCAATTCGTATTCCGCTGGCAAGGGAGGTGCTCACCGCATCGCCAAGGGGTTTGGTACCGCTGGTGGAATTCGCAATGCAGACGCCGCTTGACGGGCCGTTGGCTGGAGAGACCACGGGCACGATCAATCCGGGCGTTATCTGGGTGGGCGAGTACGCCCAACTCGGGGTGGAAGCGATCCTTCCGATCAATGAGCGCTCGGGCCGCGACATTGGCGTGCGTGCACAGCTCCACTTTTATCTCGGCAACATCTTTTCGAACGCGATCGGAAAGCCGATCTTCGACTGACCGCGCGCCGCGTTGTGTATGAGCACGCACCGGCTCTCCGCGGCCAGGTTCGAGGCCTCCAACCTATCCTACGATCAGGCGCCCTCCGGAATCGACAGAAAGCACCTCCGAGTCGACGTGCCACGACCGACTTCATTCTCGACGTAGGGACGCCGCCGCGACGTTCGACCTAACGTTGAGTCAGGGGAAGACCGAGACCTGTCCCCTTTTCGTCTGCCCTGCTCGTGAGGTACGGTTCGAACGCTCGTCGGATCATTTCGGACGACGTCCCGGTTGTAGCTTGTCTTCGCTGCTGGTCAGATGCTCGAAAGGCTCGGGCGACCGCGACGATGATGTTGGTCGACCGTCTCGGCTTTATTGGCCTGCCCTCGGCGACCGCCTTGCGCCTGGCGCGCGACAACCTTCGAATCCGATCAGGCGGTCGGTCCGAACGCCGCTGTTCTCACTGCCGGAGTTGACACGCTTGTATTGCCCCGCCGCCGATATGTCCAATAAAGAGGAAGGCCGGCGAACAGAAACCCGCCAGCAATATTACCCAAGGTCACTGGTATTTGATTCCAGTACCACCAGTCAGCGAAGCTGATCTTGGCTCCCAGTATCATTCCCATGGGTATGACAAACATGTTGACGACACAATGTTCAAATCCCAACGCGAAAAACGCAAAGATGGGCAACCAGCATCCGATAATCTTGCCGGGCAAGGACCTCGAACTCATTCCCATCACGACGCCAAGGCAGACCATCCAGTTGCATAGCATCGCCTTGACGAATCCTGTCGCCAGACCGCCGTACCCATATGGCTCGTAGGCGATCGTCTTAGACTCGGCGAGCGCTCGGATATGGTCCCCCAGCGCGCCGGCTCCGGCGTTGCCGGCGTCGGTCAGAACGAAGTAGAACAGCATGGCAAAGATCAAGGCTCCTAGCATGTTGCCGGCAAAGACCCAGATCCAGTTCGCCAACATCCGCAAGGCCGTGGTGCGTCCAGAAAGTACTGCCAATGGAACCAGACCAAAATTCCCGGTCAGAAGCTCCAGGCCAAGCACGACGATCATGGCGAACCCCGCCGGAAAGATGAGGGCGCCGACAAGCGGAATATTGGTCTGAAGCGCGCCCTGCAGGGCCAGGCTGGTCGCGAAGGCGAGCAGTGCTCCAGCGAACATGCCACGAATCAACAGATCGGTGGGACGGTGAGCAGCTTTGGCGGCGCCGAGGTCGACCATTGCCTCCACGATTTCGACGGGCGAGAGACTGTCGTTCATGATGACCATCCTTTTGGGTTGGACAGTTGTTGCGAGGAATAGCCAATCAGTGCAGCGGCTCGATCATCGGCACGCCCAAAGCGATTTTGGCCCTGGCGTCGGCTGCCGTCAGCCGGGCATGATGCCGAGCTGCTCTTTAGGAAATTTCGCAAGCACAGCCGGATCGACATTCAGGTGCTGCGCGACCAATTCGGACGGAGCGTGGGTGAGCCAGTCCGATAGGTCGACCTCATGGTATTCCGACGCCTTGAAAATCGACAGAAACTGCAGGTCGGTGGTGCCTGTATTCAGGATGTAGTGACCTTGGTTCTTCGGAACATAGCCGATGTCACCGGACTGGAAGTCGGCCGTTTCGGCCCGAGGACCGGCATCGAACACGGTCATGCGCCCTTGCCCCTTTATCCAGTACTGCCATTCGTCGGCATTTTGATGCCAGTGCATTCGTCGGAGGGCACCGGGCTTGATCGTCTCCACGGCCGCGGCGATCGTCGTCGATACCTTGAATGTCCGGCTATCGGCGAGATGGACTACGCCTGAGGAATTCTCCTTCACCGGCACGCTATCGCGCAGCGAAAACGTGAACGGATTCGCAGGCGCGCCGCCGGACCGCACGGCGGCCTGATCGGCGGCGAGCGGACCTGGCTCTTGTCCCTGGAATATCCAGAGATCATGAAGCGGTATCGATTTGAAACTGTCGGCGGGCACGCCGAAATTCTGGGCCAGAATTTCCGGCGGCGTATGGGCGAACCAGTCCGTCACAAGAAGCGTATTGAATTCGGAGGCCTCACCATTGTCAAAGATGATCAGGAACTCGCAACCGTCTGGCCCGAGACCCTGGAGCGAATGCGGAGAGCCTGCTGGAAAATACCAGATGTCACCTTCCTTGATGTCTTGCACATAGGCTTGGCCCAGTTGATCGAGCGTTGTCACCCGCATGCTACCATTCGTGACGTATCCCCATTCGGCAGCAAGATGCCAATGAAGCTCCCTGATGCCGCCAGGTCCAAGTCGCATATTGACGCCGGAGACGGACGTCGAAATCGGGAAATCCGCGACCGTGACCTGTCTGGCCCAGCCGCCGCCCTGAATGCGCTTGGATGCAATGTTGAACGAGGACCAGAACCTCGGCATGCCGCCGACATCGGTTGCGGGTGGGTTTTCGAAAGACGGCAGCTGATCCGCGACCGCCGGATTCTTTGGGCCGGGGTCCGATAGGCTACCGGGATTTGCATTTATTGCGCCCTGCGGCGGCTCATCCGGATTGCCAAACGTCGTTGCATGGGCAGCCGTCGCCGCGACGGCGACACCTCCGAGCGCAAGGACATTCCGGCGCGATAGTGCTTGCATGCGTATTCTCCTGTCTACAAGTCGAACCACAACGCATCGAACACTGCCCGATGGATCCGCGTGGCCGAATATTCTTTTGCCTATAGTGCGACTCGGGGCGCCTGGTGCCGCCGCAACTCCACACAAGACCCAGCAATCTTTATTCCTGGACTCCGAGGTAGTTTGGCCGGCAAATGATCTATTTCGCTATAGTTTGACCGCCGCCACTGATGCGGCGTGTCACCCATGAAACGTTTGAACACCGTGGTGAAGTGAGACTGCGTCTGGAATCCGACGCTGAGCGCGACGTCGACGATCGACGAATCATGCTGCAAGAGGAGCTCCCGTGCTCGTTCGATACGACGCCGCAACAAATATTCATGAGGACGAATGCCGGTCGATATGCGAAATTGGGCAGCGAAGTGCATTGGTGAGAGCCCCGTTACTGCGGCGAGGTCGCCAAGCGTGATCGGCTCTGCCAGGTTCGCATCGATGTACTCAAGGGCGCGCTTGAGCCGCCATCTCGGCAAAGCTCCACAATTGCGTTTTGGCCGAAAGGGATCGGGGCGATGGTCATGGCCCAGAAGCCGCGCGGCGATCGCTAGTCCGACGGCGCTTGCGTAGATTTCGCCGAAATGCTCGTCCATCCCGTCGATTCTAAGCAGGGCGCGGGCCAATTCCTCTATCGCGGAGTCGGCCTGCGATCGGAGGTCCAGAAACAAACATCGATCGGGTCCTGCCTTCTCGCGAAAAATTCCCAAACGACGCCGCAAGTCGTCGTTACCGATCCTGAGAAAGCGCACTGCCATTCCCTTCGGGAGCAGGCGCATAACCGCATCCAGCAAGTTGGCTCTTGTTGGGTCGTCGACCAAACCCCCTGGTTCTTTTGGATCCGGCACGAATAGGATCAGATTTACCTGTCTCGTCGCTATTCCGACGACAAAGCCTAAGCGTGAAGCAGCTGACGAGGTCGAATGCTTTGGGAGGCCGCTGTCTTCAAAATTGGTGTAGTCGTTCCAGAACTTGGGAATGCTGATCCCTTCGATTCTGCGCAATTCGAACGACATCGTTTGCCTCCATAACTTTTCGCCGATGCAGTCTCCGAAAAACATAGAACGCACAAGTATAATGAGAGCATTCTGTGCCACGCCTGCCGGTCATGCTGGCGAGTTTCGGACTGCTATGGAATTTAGATAATCAAGTTCGGCTCTAAACGGCTATTCTACCGATGGCAATCGACCTACGCGAATGATTTGGCCTGGATATACTTAGGTATGAGACCGTCGCCCTCGCCCGGAATTGGCACGGCAATCCGATCGACGTCCGGCGTGGCATCTACAACGCCACAGCACGATCTGTCTGTTGCGCAGTTCCATGGGCGTTCTGCCGTCACGCCACGTTGAAAGCTCACCCAAAATAGAGAACTCCGACGAAGACATTGACCATCAGAGCCAGCACAATCACGCTAAGGACGAAGGAGATCAGCGCGTGCAAGAAAACGATATGTCTGATCGGTCCCGATCGGACCCCTACATCGGTGACCTGAAAGGTCATGCCTATGGTGAACGCAAAGTAGATAAAGTCAAAATAGTCAGGTTGTGTGGTGCCTGGAAATGCCAGGGGCCGATGATTTCGCTGCTGTCGACGATAGAACTCGTAGGCATAGTAGAAAGCGAAAAGCATGTTAAGAAATCCCCATGCAAGCATGATCGTCGCTGACGCCAACACGATCTCATTCACCGATTTTTGGTGGACGCCCGAAAGTTCCAGACCGAGTGCTCCCAGGATAACGACACAAACAGCGATGCCGGTCATGAGCACAGAGAACTTCCGCTCATTCTCCTCGCCCGCACGCCTCGGCATCATGCGACGCGCTGTCTTCCAGGCGATGACCAGGCATGCCACAATCATCATGAGCGTCGTTATGTCGAAAGCGATGAGGGCCGCGCGAAGCAACTCGAAAATATGTTGAAGTACAAGATAAAAACATAGGCCGAGAGCTGCCATCACCGACAGGCGTGGCCGAAAGACGTGAGGGCGCAGTGCTTTGTAAATAAACACGCTGACCCTGCGCCGCCTGTAGCAATTTAACATTATATGGATACCGCCCGTAGTTCATGATCTGATTTGAACGTTCGATAGCGCTGCTTTCAAACCTTGCCGTTGAGCGGCTTGGTTTGAACAACTTGATACTAGGTACAAAAACGGTCGAAGCCGCCCTGCGGGCGGCTCGTGTTGACCGCGGACTAATCGGTGAGAGCCGGCGATCGGATGGCCTCCGGCATCATGCAAAAGGCAGCTTCATCCCTGTTGCTCAGACTTTGAAAAACGCCAGCAAGTCCTCGTTGACCTGATCCTTGAGCGTCATACAGAGACCGTGCGGGGCGCCCTTGTAGACCTTCAGCGTCGCACCTTTGATGAGCTTTGACTGAAGCAGGCCGGCGTCAGCGAACGGCACCATCTGGTCGTCGTCACCTTGCATGATCAGCGTCGGCACGTCGAACTTCTTCAGGTCTTCGGTCTGATCGGTCTCGGAGAACGCCTTGATGCAGAAGTATGCGGCAGGGAAACCCGTCATCATTCCTTGCCGCCAGAATGAGTGGCGCGCTCCCTCCGAGACCTTCGCGCCTGGCCGGTTGTAGCCGAAGAATGGCAGGCTGAGATCTTTCCAGAATTGCGAGCGGTCGGCGTGGACGCTGGCGCGCATCTTGTCGAACACCTCGAGTGGCGTGCCGCCAGGATTGGTCGGCGTCTTCACCATCAGAGGCGGGACGGAGGCGATCAAAACGGCCTTCGCCACACGCTTCGTGCCGTGCCGCCCGATGTAGCGAGCAACTTCCCCGCCACCCGTGGAGTGGCCGACGTGGATGGCGTCCTTGAGATCAAGCTTGTGGACAACTTCCGCGAGATCGTCGGCATACGTGTCCATGTCGTTGCCGGTCCATGGTTGGCTCGACCGCCCGTGGCCACGGCGGTCATGCGCAATGCAGCGATACCCGTGCGAAACAAGAAAGAACATCTGGTCCTCAAAGGCATCTGCGCTGAGCGGCCATCCATGGCTGAAGACCACTGGCTGCCCGGTGCCCCAGTCCTTGTAGTAGATTTCTGTACCGTCCTTGGTTGTGAAGGTGCTCATGGGCGTGTTTCCTTTGGGCTGGAACAGATGGAGGCGCTTGCCTGACGGGAGATTGCCGCGTCAGCGTCGAATGCAGACTTGCGACAGCGGCAATGCCGGCGCTACGAAAACTGACGTTGGGCGGAGGTCGGTACGTCTGGGAGGCAATAGTGAACCGTGTTGTGACGAATTGCGTTCTGCACAATTGCGGTTTGGGCGCACAGCGCTGTGCTTGCCAAGACAATCCTAAACGCGGGTATCCGCAGTCCCATATTGTACGCAGGTTGGCAGGCGTAATGTCCTAGTTTGAAATAAATATACCAATATACCTAGAGGCCTCTGACAATCCGCGAACCGGCGAATGCTAGTGCAGTGACGATCGGCTAGTTCTCTGGGCCTTAAGCGCCACGTCGCCTCGCGTTAGATGAACTGATTGGCATTCTTTCGGTTTACAAAAATAATTCCTTAAATCTAGTTTGAGTGCATTTCGTATAGTGTTTTAAGGCCGCCGAGAAGCCTAAATGAATACTGCCGGCATGAACAATCGAAGTCTTGCGGGGCTGTGCAACAGAACGACATAATGGGTGAAATCGACATGCGCTCTTTTTCCATCGAGGCCGCACTCGCGGCAATTTTTCTGTCAACCGCTTGCGCCTCTGCGGCAAGTTCGCTTCCGTCACAGACACAGCAGAAGCTCGATCTTGTCGTACGAAAGGAGCACAGAAACCACGTAACGTTGCCGAGGCATCTCCAAGCACCGACTGCCCGTTCGACTGCGACGCCCCTATCGCAGCTCAAGGGCGACAACGACAAGTATCCCTCAGTCGATTCTGGCCTCTTTTCGGGCATGTATGGGTTTTGACGAGATATGCTGGGCTTCTCGCGACGCAGTGATTGCGGTCGAAAGTCGCCTTCTGATCCAGCCATCATTTCGACCACGGTTGCAGTCGGGCGCCAATTGCGACGTCAGATTCTTGTCCTCTCCGAAAATCGGCGCGATGCAGGGCGCCGCAACAAGTCTCATCGCGAAAAGTGCCGACGTTGGCAACCCTCCGGCGACCGAGGATAGGATCCGTATATTAGAGCCACGACGGCGTTGGGCGGCAGTTTCCAGCCTCCTGGACAAGCGGCGCCCGAGTAGCAGGTCTTCACGGCAACCAGCTTGATGAATTCGACCGCCATAGGGAGCCGGCTAACCCTGCTTGTGAGACAGAGGGAAAAATGGGCCGATGACGGCATGTCATCGGCCCAAGAACTCGCACGGTGAAAAACGCTCCCGGGAGGAAGAGCACCCTCACAATCGATCGGCGGGCGGGAGGGGAAGGCCCATGGGATCAATTGGCACGAGTTGGAGCGCTGCTATGATGTTATAGAAATGCACCGAACACCACAGATCGCAACGCCGACAACAAACTAGTACTCTTCGCCGACGGATGCTTCTTCGCTATTGCCAAGTTTGCATCGTGGTTGCGGATTTCGCGCGTTTTTCCGTAGGGACGTCAAGAGGAAAACCCGGCGCCTGAGGACGCGTCGCTTTCGCTGGCTTCGCAATCAAATTGCCGATCTTTCCTGAAAGTGCTTTTATCTCCACGACGGGGCTTAGCTGGGACGTTGCCGCACATGCCAGGTAGCCAAAACACGAGATTTTCCTTCGTTACGGTCAGGCGCCGCAGAATGTGCATGGGGCGGTGTTTCCCTTGTTCGATAATCCAGGCGATGTTGGCGGCGGGCTCATGCAACGCGAGGTCCGTCGTAACCACTGAGTTCTGTCCGTGGCCGCATCAAGAGACACGATCTTGACCGGCCGATTGCTCACGGATGATCCAGTCGCCCGCGGCAACGGGCCAATCGTCTTCATCGTTGAGGACGACATTTCATTCCGCGAGGCCCTCAAGAGGCTTTTTCGCACGGTGGATCTGAACACCGAGGTTTTCGGGTCAGCAGCGGAACTGCTGCAACACAAACTCCCGGATGTTCCGAGTTGCCTCATACTCGACGTTCGGCTGCCCGGGGTGAGCGGTCTTGATATTCAAAGCGAACTTGCCAGGGCAAACATCCACATTCCAATCATTTTCATGACCGGTCATGGCGACATTCCGATGTCGGTGAGAGCCATGAAAGCAGGCGCCGTCGATTTCCTGACCAAGCCGTTTCGAGACCAGGACATCCTGGACGCTGTTGTCGCGGCGATTGATCGCGATCGACGCAGGCGTGAAAAGGAGGGAGAGCTATCGGCTCTGCAAGCTCTCTTCGAGTCGCTGAGTGCACGCGAGCGGGAGATCATGGCATTGGTTACGACTGGGCTGATGAACAAGCAGGTTGCGGCCGAGGTAGGGCTGAGCGAAATCACCGTGAAGATACATCGCGGCAACGTCATGAAAAAAATGGGAGCCAAGACTTTGGCTGATTTGGTGAGAATGGCCGAGTCTCTCCACCTTCACCGTACCAAACAATAAAACCTCTGTATGATTCGTAGTCGGCGCTGAATGGACTAAGGTCGTAGACGCGCGACGAGGAGTCGCGCACAACTTTCTTGAGAGGATGTCAGCTGTCCAGCGTTCCGATAATCTCAATCGTCGATGACGATGAATCGCTCCGGATCGCCACCGCAAAACTGGTGCGCCTTCATGGGTTCCTCGTTCATGCGTTTGCGTCGGCTGAAGAATTCCTGGAGTCTCCCCACGTCGAGGACACTAGCTGCGTGATCACGGACATCCGAATGCCAGGCATGAGCGGCGTTGACCTGCAGGCTCATTTAATCGCCCAAGGCGTAAGGGTGCCTGTCATTTTCATATCGGCTTTTCCTGAGGATAGCAGTCGGAAAAGAGCATTGGAGGCCGGAGCGGTCGGCTTCCTGACCAAGCCGTTCGACGGCAAAGTGCTGATCGACTGCCTATCCAACGCTTTGCGGGAATCCGAATAGTCGGATCAATGCGGCGACGACCTCGAGTCCGCAGGCGAAGCCCTTCCCTCCTGAGGCCATCGCGCGGGCGAAGATATCGGGCTAACCTAGGTTCGCCAAATCCAAAACGCGCCTCACCACGCCAGCGCGCGGAGGCTCGGTTGAGATCATGAATGTGGGCTGGTCATCGGCGCAGCCAAGTGCCCTTGACGGCCCAGATAGCGAGAGTTGCTACAATGCCGACTGCGAACACCAAGCCATTGAGGCCTATCGAAGTGTACGCCAAGCCTCCCGCAACCGTGCCGGCAACGAAACCGAGCATGATCGGAGCAACTCGAGCCAGCGCGACCCGAGTGCGCTCGTCGCTGAGGCGCCATGCAGCGTCGCGAGGGTTGCGCCGATTCCGATGCGATGCGAGCAGCATGTCGGTGAGCTCGATCGCCAGTTGCGTGGTGTTGGTCGTCATCACATTGGTTGACCCGTATTGAACCAGCAGAAGCCGAACGGAGGCGCTCTGAACGCCCATGGCTGAGAGGTCGAACAGTACCGCAACCGATGTGACCGTCGTCACCCCTGACGAGACATCGACGCACGCCAGTCCACCGAGTAGCGCTGCCTCGAGTGCCAGGGTCGCGACCAAGGCTCTTCGGCTATCTGAGCCAAGCGCTCTCACGATTATGGTCGTCAACACCCCGGCCGCAAAGAAGATGGGGATTGCCAGCACCTTGATCAGAAAGCCATCGTTTTTGGCGACCAGTTCGGAGCCAGCCACCACCAAACTACCCGTCATCTGCGCAACAAAGAGGCCGGCGAATGCCAGGAAGGTACAACTGTCCACATATCCGGCAACGAAGGCCAAAAGCGCCGGGACAGCGATCGGAACGACGCCGGCGCCAGCAATTGGGACTTCTGTCGGCTCGGCGCGAAAGACCGGCCGAGCAACGACGTCGACGGTCGGCCCACAGCAACGAGGTTCTTGGTTGGTCATTGTGCCAGGCTTGCGTTGATTTCAGAAACTTGAGCCGCCACGCTGTCTAACGCACCGCTCTGCCCTCTGCTTCAGCCGCTTTGCGGCATTTGGATCGACATTGCGCAGATAGCGGTCAGGAGGCACCGCAGGGGTGACCGGCGCAAATACCGGCGCAAATAGTTGATAGCAGCAAGAAAAGCCCACGCGCCGCAACAAGGGCAAAGCCTTTTCGCAGACCGCCTCGTAGCGTCTGCCGCATCACCAAGAGGAGCTGGCAGAGATATGGAAGTCGGGTTTATCGGGTTAGGGCATATGGGCGCCGGCATGGCGACCAACCTCTTGAAAGCGGGGCATGATGTGACCGTTTACAATCGGACACGCGCGAAAGTCGAAACGCTGGTCACGCTGGGAGCGAAAGCGGCGGCCAATATGTCAGACGCCTGTCACGGCGATATCGTCCTGACCATGCTGGCAAACGACGAGGCCGTCGAGGACGTGGTGTTCGGCGACGGTGGCGCAATCCATAGCCTGTCGGTCGGCGCGATCCATGTTTCGTCGAGCACCATTAGTGTCGCATTGTCCGAACGGCTTGCCGCGGCCCACGCCAAGGCGGGGCAGCGTTTTGTGGCGGCGCCAGTGTTCGGCCGCCCTGATGTGGCGGCGGCGGGCCAACTTGTTGTCGCCGCCGCCGGTGCGCCGGATGATGTCAAGGCAGTTGCACCGCTCCTCGATGCAATCGGGAGACACACTTTCATCGTCTCCGAGATTCCGAAATTTGCCAATTTGGTAAAGCTCAGCGGCAACTTCCTGTTCGCTTCGGTTATCGAATCGCTCGGCGAAGCAATGGCGCTGATCGGCAAAGCCGGTCTCGACCGGCGGCAATATGCCGACTTTCTGACCTCGACCCTGTTTGGCCTCCCGGTCTACAAAGTCTATGGCGGACTGATCGCCGACGGAATTTTCGAACCGGCCGCGTTCGCAGCACCCCTTGGCTCCAAGGATATTCGGCTTGCCCTTGCGGCTGCCGAGGACTTGCGCGTGCCGATGCCGATCGCCAGCCTTCTCCGCGACCGGTTTCTTACCCTGCTGGCTAATGGCGGCGACAAGCTCGACTGGTCGGCGATCGGCGGTCTTGCAGCCAAGGACGCCGGTCTGAAATGACCGGTCGAGTTGCGGGGCAAAAGTATGGCATCGTCGCAACTGTACAAATGATGGCAGCACTACTATCGACTGCGCCGTCCAATCCCAAACCAAAGTATGAGCAGTTCAAACCAACACTCTAGGGCCGCCTACGGATGTAGAATGGAGTAAATCATCACCGGCGCTTTACGCTGACATCAGATGGGATAGCCCGAAGGATGTGCGCCAAGCCATGTTGACGAATTCTGCCCCCAGCGACATCGATGCACTTGCGATTACGACCTTTGCGGGCAATGCGCCGCGATTGCAGCAAACCGGCCCACTTTTGGTGGGAGATTGGCGCGCTCCATTCAACGGCAGAAAGGCACAACGTGCCAGCTCCGCGGCGTACGCGCAGTTCGGGCGCCGGACCGTCGACGTGGCCGATTACCGCGTCGAGATATCTTCAGCCGACGCTGTGAGTAGTCGCACGGCGATTTCGGATGGGATAGTTGCTGAGGTAGTCCAAGCTGCAGGTCATGACAAATTCGAGTTCCGGTTTCGCGCGCCCATGCACTTACTGGTGGTCTATGAACAAGGCGCGCGGCGAGACGGTGATACCTTCGTCGAAGGTTTATCCCGATCGAAACTTCTGGATTTTGGTCGCAAGCTCACCTTCGTGCCCGCCGGCCGCGAATACCTTGAATGGCATGAGCCGCGGACGTCTGCGCGTCTCATGTTCATTTATTTTGATCCTGCCAAGCTGCAAGTTCCGTTCAACGCGGACACGGCAGATATGACGTTCGTGGCGAAGCTTTTCTTTGAGGATGCAACGCTTCTGGGCACAGCCCTCAAACTGATGAGGTCGCTCGAAAGCCCAAACCTGGAGAATCAGCGGTACCTGGAAGCGCTGGGTATCGTCCTGGCTCATGAACTGGTCCGTTTTCACAAAGGGACGCCGAGAGCCGAACCTCAGCTTCGAGGCGGACTCGCGGCTTGGCAGAAGCGGATAGTAACGGCGCATATCGATGCGCATTTGGGCGAACCGATACCGCTGGCCACTCTCGCGCAGCTTGCCCGGTTGAGCCCGTACTATTTCTGCCGCGCCTTCAAGCTGTCATTTGGTGTGCCTCCGCATCGGTATCACACCAGCCGTCGAATCGAGCATGCCAAAAGTCTTCTCGCGACGCGCGCTCATTCGGTGACGGACATCGGATTGACTGTCGGATACAGCGAAACCAGCTCATTCACGGCCGCTTTTCGAAAGGTGGCCGGCCTTACTCCGAGTGCTTACCAGCGGAGCCTCGGATAGGCCCTGGACCGCCCGGTTTGGCTGGGATTTGCGTAGTTCGAGAGTGTATCCCAAGATAGTTTCACCGCCGTCGAACTGGCGGTTTGTTCCCGCCAAGTCCGGCTGGATGTTTCAAGGCTCCGCAAGGCGGCGTCTTGGATACCAACGCCGGCGTTCATCACCCGGCTGTCTCAAAATGCATCGGCCAGGCGAAAGGCAGTCTTCGCCAAGGCCACGCGAACGTCGCGGGGCGCTGGCAAAGCGAGCCCGTTGAATTGAAAGGCGGATTTCGAAACTGAAGACTGCAGCGCGGGCCAGAAGCCCATCACGGTTCACCAGAAATACAGCCGGCTGCAAACGGCTGTCGCAAGTGCGGGACATCCAAGGAGACAGGTCGCGGCTGGTCCGGGACAGTCGCCAATGAGCCGACCTTGCAAGCCGATAGGCTAAATTCCGACCTACCAAATACCAAGCACAACTCGACGAACTCGCTCGGGATAAATCCTGGCGCGACAACACCCGCCGCTACAACGCAGCGGCGGGTGCCAAGACCAGGCGCTGGCGCCTGCTTTTTAGCGATTGTAGGGGCTGTCGTAGTGCCTGACGCCCAGAGGCGTGTTGTAGTGGTGAAACGAGTCAATGCCGTCAAACCAGCGCTTCTGAGCGAAGTCGCCGTAAGCGCCGCTGCCCTCATGGCGGCCACCGTGGCCACCGTCATGCGAGGCGGCAAAGGCCCCGGAGAGCGGAACGGTGATGATCATCGCGGCAAGCGCTGCCTTCAAAGTGATAGAACGCATGATTACAAGTCCTTTTCGATGAGGAAGGCGGCTATTTATCGACCGCGCATTCCGGTTACAGGCTCTCAGGAACGCTCAAACGTGATTTTCGTCTCAGTTCCTGGCCTTCATCGAATATCTAGGGTCGATCTGCAGAAATCTGTAATATATCAAGGTATAGTTTTGTGTATAAATAAGTATGGGTGTCGAATTTCGTCCGTAAAACTGAACTTCAAGCCCACGCGCTGGCACGGTGCAACATTTCGTAGAGAAACCACGTGCGCCGCTCGGTCTCGTCAATCCAGACCTCAAGAAGGCTAGCCGTTGCTACGTCATGGTAATTGTCGCAGGTATTATGTACCTCGCGCATCGCCGACGTGAGGCGTAGATTGTCGTCCCTCAACTCGTCAAGCATATCCTGCGGCTCGACGTATTCGGCATCATTGTCGGCGATGCGCTGAGTCCGCACAATTTGCCCGATGGATCGCAGTGTGGTGCCGCCAATTTTGCGGACCCTCTCGGCGATCGGATCGGTCATTGCGTAGATCTGATCACCATGCTCATCAAGCAGGAGATGATAGTCGCGAAAATGCGAACCGCTCATGTGCCAGTGAAAGTTTTTCGTCTTTAGGTAAAGGGCAAAGACGTCGGCCAGCAGGCCGTTAAGTCCCGCGCTGATATCGCGGGTTGCGTCCGAAGAGAGGTCGGTTATGCCCGACGGTCGCCGGGTGCGCAAAGCTATTTTTTTGTTCTCTGTCATTTGCTGAGACTCCTGTTAGCGTGGACGGTTCTTACGTTCAAAAAGCCGGATCGGTTTGCGAGGCGGCCTCAACCTGTGGCGCAGGGATCGCGGGCACGACAAAAGTTCCAAAGAGACTGTGCGTTGCTTGCGTCTCGTCTTGACTCTGCGCCTGCATGGTTCACTCTCTCAGTGTTTCGGGCGTTCGATGGTCGGACAGATTTGCGGGCGCCTGGGCAGGCGAGGCATCGTAAAGCTGGTTGCCGAAATGGTGTCGGGCCAGAAGGACGCCGCGTTCCCCTGCCAGCATCCCGAGCAGCCCGAAAGGGCAATCGCCGGTGGCGCCGGGGAACGTATCCCGCACAGGCCATAGCCTACCCCGACGGCCAACCCGGCGATGATTGAAAGTGCGGCCGAGAGCATGCGGTTCATCCCTGCGGTCGCAGCACGATCCGTCCGGCCTGTCCATCCGCCACGGATTGATAGGCCGCTGCCGCGTTAACCAGCGGGAATGTTCCGGCAATGAAGGGCGGCCGGTAGTCACCATCTTCGAAGCCAGGCCGCAGCCCCTCCAGGATGGCGCCGGCAGCGGTCAGGTCCAGCTTCAAGGTATCCACGCCGAAAATCCGGCTCTCATTGTGATAGAAGCCCGCGACGTCGAATGTCACCTCCCGCTGACCGGTCGCGCTTATCTCGATAAGGCGTCCCTGCGGCGCGAGGCAGGCCAACGATGTGCCAAACATGACGCCCCCCACGGCATCGAACACCAAGTCTGCGCCTCTGCCGCCGAGCGCATCACGCACGGCGGCTGCAGTGTCCGATGCCCCGGCAATGAATGCGTCCGTTGCCCTTGCGATTGCCGAGGCTAGGTCGGGGGCGGACCGATCCACGCCAACGATCTTGCTTGCCCCCATGCGCCGCGCGATTTGGGCCACGGCACTCCCGACCCCACCACCCGCCCCAATGATCGCGAGTGTCTCGCCGCTGCGCAGCGCGCCCGCATCCACCAAGCCGCGATGCGCTGCAAGGTAGTTCACGCCGACCGATGCAGCCTCGTCGAAACTCAATCTTTCCGGCTTGCGGCGCAGGCTGGCGACAGGAACGATGATGTATTGCGCATGGCTTCCGTCGCGGGCGAATCCGGCATTGCCGCTGCCCCACACGTCCATGCCGATCCATTCATCCGGTCCGACCTCCACGACGCCCGCGAAATCCCGTCCCGGAACGCGCGGCAGGGTGGTTTGCGACATCGCACCCGCCACGTTCTTCACGTCGCTCGGATTGACCGAAGCGGCTTCGACCCGAACCAGCGCCTCGCCATGGCCGGGCTTAGGGTCAGGAATGTCTGCGACCACCAGCGCATCGGGTGCGCCGAAGCGGGAGAATGTGATTGCTTTCACGACGGTGACCTTGTTCGAATGCCTGCGCGCCGGGGCGGTTGCCGGGATCAGGTGAGCTTGTAGGATTTTGCCCCCGTCCCGACGAGCATGCCACCATCACGGCGAACTAGCCCTTGCCGAACGGCAATGCGATGAATGTCTGCTGTTCGCCGCGCTCAATCAGCAGCAGCACCGACTTCTTGCTGGATTTTGCCGCGGCACTAATGGCCTGACTTGTCTCCTTCGCAGTCTTCACCGGCATGTGATTGACCGCGACGATGACGTCGCCCAATGCAATGCCGGTGGTGGCTGCCGGCTGGTCGGGATCGATCCCCTCCACCACGGCACCACGCACGCGCGAAGACACATTCAAGGCTTGGCGAACGGTTTGATTGAGGTCACCAAGCGCTAGACCGAGTGTTGGAAAACTGGAATGCACCGGCTGCGAAGAGTTGGTTGCGGATATCGGCTTGACACTGTCGTCGTTGCCGCCAATGACCACCGACAGCGCAACTGTCTTCCCATTGCGCCAAACGGACAGCGCCTCCCTCTTTCCCGGTACGAGATCCGCCACAGCTCGAGACAGGGTCTTGGGCTCCTTGATGGTTTGGCCGGAAAATCCGGTGATGACGTCGCCGGTCTCGATGCCTGCATGGGCGGCAGGCGATCCATCGCCGACATGAGCGACCAATGCACCTTCGGGCGTTGGCAGGCCGAGGGCGTTTGCGAGGTCCGGTGTGACCGGCTGCATCACGATGCCGAGCAACCCATGTTCGATCGAACCGCTTTTCACCAGCTTGGCGACGATCTGTTCAGCCTCATGGGAAGGGATCGCAAATCCGACGCCAACGCTGCCGCCATTGGGCGAATAGATCGCGGTGTTGATACCCACGACAGTGCCGTTGGTGTCGACAAGGGGCCCACCCGAATTACCGTGGTTGATCGGTGCGTCGATCTGCAGGAAATCGTCGTACGGACCACTGTGAAGATCGCGCCCGCGGGCGGAAACGATTCCCGCAGTGACTGTCGTTCCGATGCCGAACGGATTGCCGATCGCCAGAATCGGGTCGCCTGCCCTAAGCCTGTCGGAATCACCCCAGGCAATAGTGGGAAGGGGCTTCCCAGCCTTTACCTTCAGGACCGCGAGGTCCGACTTTGCATCTCGGCCGACAAGGGTTGCCGGGAGCTCCGTTCCATCGTCAAGCGTCACCTTGATGTCGGAAGCTCCGTCGATGACATGGTTGTTGGTGACGATGGTGCCATCTGAACTGATAATGAAGCCGGAGCCGAGGGCCTCTGCCAATTGCGTCGCTCCTTGCGGCGGCGCCTTGGGCGCCGGGATACCCCGATCGTCGAAGAATTGAGGCAACTGCTCGTCGGACGGCGAGCCGCCGTCGGAAGACTCGGTTTGGTCATCGGGCGCCGGTGAAGCTTTCATGATCGAGGTGATGGTCACTACCGCCGGCTTATCGGCCGCAACGATCGGAGCATAGGAGGTGGTTGAAGCAGGAGTGGCGGAGGCGACCTGGGAGGAGCCCGTTTCCGTATCGGCGAAGCTCGCGTTCAGAGCGACCCCAACGGCGAACGGCGCTACTACCACAGCGGAGAAAAGCAGCACGGCGCGGTGCCTGCGAAGGACGTTAGAAATTGACATGGTCGCGATCCGTGCGAGGCCTTGATCCAGGCGCCGTGGCGTGTTCTTCGTGCGGAACCGTCTATCCGGCGTATGGCCGATCGGACGCGCTAGCCTCGCTGGCGAGCTTTCGATCAAGCCGATTCAGTTAAGCTATTGCTGGTTAGTTCTGAATTATACTTTTCGTTGCAAGACTACGTAGGTTAACTTGCGGGCCGATGCAGCGTTTTTCAAGAAAATTTGATCATCGATTGTGGAAGTGCATCCTCGCTGGAGGCCGTTCCCTTTCGTCCCGCACAGGGCTTCAGTCAACTTTGGCCACGTCAGCTGCTTGATCTGGAATCAAAAGCACGTGGTAGGTTATGCCCTCACACTGGAGCAGGTAGACGGTCTGATTGGGGGTGGACTCAGCTTCAATGCGCTCCGCTGAGCTTGGATTTTTGCAAGCGAAGCCTTGGCTTCGCACCTGGTCGGCCACGATGGTCGCCACGGTGCCCTGGGCAGTGGCAGTCGCGACAGTACCGGCGAGACAGATCGATATGATAACGCCGGCGCTGGTGGATGGAATCCACAACAATTCTAGATTGCAATCCATTGCAGTCTCCTTGTTATTTTCCGCCGCAAACTGCGACGGCCAACAAACCGTGGCTTCGACCTTGGAATGGGTCCGGTTGTAGACGGTCACATCGTGGCCAGCTTTCAACAGGTTCGCAGCCATCGCCGCGCCAACCGCCCAATCCGACGTTCATTTGCTTGCTCCCCAGGCCGCCTTCCATCATGCTCAGCAGCAAAATACCCGCAGGTTTGTGCAAAGGCTTTGCCGCCTTTGCGGCGGCTGGTCCGTCCTTGCGGTTATCACCCCTTGGGTTCGCAGAGCGTACCCATCGGTGGACGTGGTGCCAGACTGGCGGTCGCGACTGATGTTCAGCGGACTGGGATGAAATCGGCCGGCCTGGTGCGCTGGGGGATCCACGCATTTCAGCGTCACCCGATGCTGCCCGCCCAGTCGCGGTGCCCCGTCAGCGACGGCCGCTGACTGGCGAGCCGGGATTCGGTCAGCGTATCCGTGCGATTATGCGGTTGGCCAGCGCCGCATAGTCATCATCAAAGTGATGTCCGCCGTCCATCATGACGACGTCGGCGCCGCTGCCGGCGAGTTTGGCGCAGACGCTTTCGTCGTCGTCCGCACCGTAAACGCATTGAAGGATCGACGCGGGAATTTTCGCAATGTCGGGAAGTGTCGGGTGCGAAGTGTCTCCGTCCATTCCGAGCCAGCCGCTGACGTCAAACTCGAACTCCGCCGAAGAACTCAGCGCCAGCAAAGAAATCAGGGAGACGCGATTCCTTTCTGCCGGAGGCAATTGGTTGTAAGCCGCAGGGAGCGCGTCAGCCCCGAACGAATAGCCGATCAATGCTACACGCTGGACCTTCCAGGTCTTGGTGAAGTGCTCAATGATTCTGGTCAGGTCCGCGGCGATCGTCTCGGGCGGCTTGCGCGTCCAGAAATAGCGCAGCGAATCGATCCCGACGGTTGGCACGCCCGCTTGCGAGAGCGCTACTCCCACTTCGCTATCAATGTCGCGCCAACCTCCGTCACCCGACAACACGATCGCCATGGTGTCGTGACTGGCCACTGCAGGAAGCACGGCCATCGGTAGATCTGCCAACGCATCGCCGGCCGGCGCAGCCGATTGCGTGAGAGCGTGTTCTACAGCAGCAGTCAACGCCATCGTCTCCCCCGCTGCTGTGACATGATCGATCGGAAATCCTTGGGCGATCAAATCGGAGACGTGGGCCTGCCCTGCCGGATCTGCCTTCGGCGTCTGGACGACGGTGATCGGTGCGGGCAGCGTGCCTTCCTGCAGGCCGTAGATCCAGCCCTGCCCGTTCGCGGCCCGAAGGTGAGGAGCATCGCTGCAGAGCTCCTGCGGAAGCGGCAAATCCGCCTTTGGATCGACGGCGACTGCACGTCCGATCGTCGCGTCCGGCGACTGCCCCATGATTGCCATCACCATCGAACCGCCGGCGCCGGTCCCCGCAATGATGGGATTGAGATAGGTCTGCGCGCCAGCAGAGCGTTGGATCAACTGACTTAGCTCTTCGATATCGGAAACGAAATAGACGCAATCGGACTCCGATTGCACTTTGGCAAAGCTCTTGCGCAGATCGATGCCGACCACCAGCGCGCCGGCCGCCGCGAACTCGCGAGCGGTCTGAGCATCACCCACGGTGTACCCGTCCACGCCTGAGAAGAGGAACACTATGCCTTTGGCAGCCTGTTGCGGCTTCACAAGGTCGGCGATCGCCAAGGTATCGGTATCGGGCAGCGGCTCGGGGCGCATCCAGTACACGGTGAAGGCGGTCGCGCCGATGGTCGCTGCCAAGCCGAGGCGAAACCACAGGGGCCTCACTTGGAAATCACTCCGCGAATTCCGCCGCCGATCAGGACCGTGACGTCGGCGATCGCGAGCAATGGACTCAAGCCGCTGGCCACCGCCATGTAGCGGGCCGTCCAGATCGGATCGAATTTGTTCTTGAAGGCACGCAGACCCCGAAAGTTATAGAACGCTTCTCCGTGGTCATAGGCGGCTCTGCCGACGCGGTGCCAGATCGGTGCGGCCGGATTCCCGGAGAGCCCGGCAAGGGGCGCCATGCCCAGCGAAAACCATTTGTACCCCTCTTGCTTGAAATGCATGAGCAGGCGCGCGAAGAGGACTTCCATGCTGCCGTTCGGCGCTTCCGGATCGAAGCGCATGAGATCGACCGTCGCTTCCTGCTTCTCAGCCGTCGTCATGACATTGGCGAAGGCGAGGATGCGGCCCTGCCGCTTCAATACGGCGACTGGCTGAGTGGCGATGTATCCGCGCTCGAAAGCGCCCAGTGAAAAGGCCTTCTCGCGCACCGCGTGCTCGGCGAGCCACGCTGCGGAGACGCGCTCAAGCTCGTCCATCGATTCGCCGATACGGTCGACGGGCAAGAGCTCGAACACGATGCCGTCACGTTCGGCCTTGTTAAGCGCCGTCCGGATCGAGGCGCGCCGGGAACCCTTGAGATCGAAGGACTCCAGCCCGACCCGCGCCTCCTCTCCGAGCTTGAACGCCGAAAGGCCGGCATCGGCGTATATGGAAAGGCTCTCCCCCGGCACTTCGTAGAACACTGCGCGCCCCCCATGCCGCCTCGCCAGCTCGACGAAACGCCAGACCAATTCCGAATGAGCGGCGGGATTGCCGATTGGACCGTACAAGGCAACCCACGAACGCCCTCGTTTGCGGTACATCAGGAAGGCGTCATCATTGCCGGAAAAAAGCAGGCTCTTGTCGCTGGTCCGCACGAGATTGGCATCTGCCAGGGGCTGGTTGTCGATGATCGAGATGGCAGCACGTAGCTCGTCCGCAGTCGGTCGAGCGCTTCGGCCCGCCGGCGCGCGGGTCAGCAGCCAGACAGCTGCGCACCCGGCGCTCAGGCCGACGCCGAGCAGAGCCCGGAGGCTTCGTGGTGCGGTTGCGGTGAATTCGAACTGCCACCATAGCTCATGCGAATAGCCGACGTCCTTGTACACGAAGAACAATATCGCCAGGGCGAGCGCGAGGATGGTGCCGACGCAAAGCCACCATCCGGGAGACAGCCTATCCTCGATGAGCGAGGCGGGCCGGCTGAAGATGTTGCGGGTCAACAAGAGCGTTACGAAAAGGATGGCAAGCAGCACTGCCTCGCCGACCTCAAAGCCCTTGACGAAGGCGAGCACGATCGAGCTCGCCGCAAGCACGACCGTCAGCCACCACGCGCCGTCGAGCCGATGCACGAGCCCACGACCGGCCAGGATCATGAGGAGGCCGAGAATGCTGGCAATGAAGTGACCTGCCTCGACGACCGGAAGCGGAAATGCGGATTGCAGCCAATCCAGCTTCTGGCCGGAAGCGGGCGTGGCACCCGAGAAGACGAGCATCGCACCGAGCACCACGGCAAAGGCCGACAGAACGAGCGGCACCAGTGCTACCGTCCCCCGCGCGAGAGCCGAATTCGCCACTGCTGCGCGCCTGACCTCCGTGACCGCGAGGACGATCACCGCCACCGCCAACGGCATCACATAGTAGATCACGCGGTAGAGAACCAACGCTCCCACCACTCCATCGAGCGACACCGTAGTGCCGAGCGCGCCGAGGATGACTGCCTCGAAAACACCGGCACCGCCAGGTACGTGGCTCAGTATGCCGAGCGCGATTGCCACGGAGTAAATGGACAGCATCGAGGGGAAGTCGATCGCACCAGCAGGAAGCAAGACCCACAAGACAAGCGCCGAAGCAATCAGATCCGAAACTGTCGCGGCGAGTTGCAGAGCCAGCGCTTTCGGACCTGGAAGAGCGACAGTGCGCCCGAAAACTGTCACCTGCTTCGGACCGACCGTCGCTGCGATGAACACCGCGCTGACGAAAAGCAGGATCGCGATAGCGGCCACGCGCACCGCAATCGCCGGCAGGCCGACCAGCGCAGCAAGCTTTGCGTCTGCCATCAGGAGGCCAAGCCCGGTTACGAACAGGAGACCGAAGCCAAATGCCGCCGTGACATATCCGACGATGCGCGAAACGTCCTCCGGCGACACACCGAGAGGCGAATAGAAGCGGTAACGGATCGTTCCGCCGGTCAAGGGACCGAAACCGGCTACGTTACCTACTGCATATGCGCAGAAGCTGGTCAGGGCCACATAGTTGAACGGCACCTTATGCGCCACGAGGGCGAGCGCTTGCCGGTCATAGATCGAGAGGGCAGCAAAGCTGAATGTGGTGAAGAGCAACGAGAGGCCGATATTCAGCCATGAAGTGTCTTGTATCGCAACGATGAGGTCGTCGTAGTTGACGTCGACCAGAATGCGATTGAGTGCCAGCACCGCAAGTGCCACCACGGCAACCACAGCCAGGGCGAGGAAGCGCGGACGGTTGCGCCTCCAGAAACCGCCTTCTTCGACTTCGCTAACGCCTTCGTTGGCGCTTTCCACGTCGATGCCGATCGACCGAAGTTCTTTCAACTCGGCATCCGCGGCTCGAAGCGACGCGGACTTGTCTACTTCGCTCGGTGCCAAGAATGCTTCTTGAGCGTTCATCGAGCGGAACATGCGATGTCTTGCATACATCCGTTGGGCGCGCCACGGCTGAACGCGACGAGCATTCCCGCTTTCGAGCGCGTCCGGTTGTGGGGCGTCACGTCATGAGGGCCTTTCAACAGGTTCGCTGCCCTACCGAGGCCAATGCGTCTTAGTTCGGTGAATCCGAGTCTCATTTCCTTACCTCGCTTCTCGGCATGCAGGGATCAGGAACGGCAGGCTAGCGCGCATGCCGCTGATGCCCCAAGCGTCGCGCCAGCCAAGAGTGCGCTCAAAAAGTCGACCGATCAGGCCCGCCATCAAGGGACATTTGGCGCTTATAAATGCCGGTTTGTCGAAAGGCTTTGTCTCGGTTGCGGCGGCTGGTTTCTTCTTGCGATTATCAGCAGGGGTTCGAATATGTCCGACGGTCGGCCGAGCGCGGGATGCATGGATCAGGATTCTGTTTGTGCGCCGATGCCCTACCCCGCTCCGATTTGCGGTCGCCATGGCCAATCACGAAAATGTCCGGGCAACCGGAATTGGTGCGGATTGTTTGCCCGCGGAGCTTCAGCTTCGTCGCACCAACAAGGTCCACGATATGGGACCTTTGACCTTCGCCAAAGAGCTAGAAAGTGCTGCAGAGTCGAAAGTCTCCGTGCGCAGGTCGATCGTAAGGGAAAGCTTCCCGCAGAATAAAGTCTCATTGGACGATGACGACAATCAGTTCCTCGCCGCCGGCGCCCTCGCCATCTGCGTCGGCTGAGTCACGGGCAGACCCTCGTGATGCGATTGCAAGGCAAACTGAAACGTAGCGCCCGGCCCCTCATTGCGCGACGTCCACAACGTGCCGCCGTTGTCCTCGATGATTGAGCGGCAGATCGACAGCCCCATGCCCATTCCGCTGGGCTTGGTCGTGAAGAAGGCGTTGAAGAGCTTGTTCACGTTCTCGGGCTCGATGCCAACGCCCGAGTCTTCGACCGCGACAAGCACCTGGCCGCTATTGTCCAGTTGCGACCGGACCACCAGCTCGCGTGGCCGGTCGGTGACGGACGCCATGGCCTCCATGCCGTTGACGATCAAATTGATGATCACCTGCTGCAGTTGCACGCGGTCACCGAGCACGGCCGGCAGCGTCGGCGCCAGGTCCAGGTGCAGCGACGCCCGATGGCTGATCACCTCCTGCTGCACCAGCGGGATCACCTCGCTGATCGCATCGTTGATGTTCAGCGCTACCTTCTGGGTTTCGGTCTTCCTGGAAAGCGCGCGAAGTCGCTGGATGATTTCGCCTGCCCGCTTGCCATTGTTGATCATGTCACCAAGAGCCTCGCGCACCTCGGCCAGGTCCGGTACCTCACGGTCGAGCCATTGCAGGCACACCTCGCCATTGGTGACGATGGCGGCGAGCGGCTGGTTGACTTCATGGGCGATCGAGGCGGTCAGCTCGCCCAAGGTTGTCACGCGCGTGACATGCGCCAACTCCATCTGCGATTGCCGCAGCGCCTCCTCGGCCTGTTTGGTTGCAGTGACGTCCGTCACCGCGCCAACAAACTCGATGTTGCCCCATGCGTCCTTTACCGCGTGAGCCACGGCGTGGACATACCTCAATGAGCCATCCGGCATCAGCAATCGATATTCATGATCGAAATCCTTCCCGTCTCTGGCCGCCCGGTCGACGGTCTGTTGCACGGAAGCACGATCGTTCGGATGGGTACGCTGAACGACCATGTCGATGGTGGCCGAAGGAGCCTTGTCATATCCAAAGATCCTGAATGTCTCATCCGACCAGATGATCTTGCCGGTGGCGATGCTCCAGCCGAAGCTGCCGGTGCGGCTCAATCTCTGCGCTTCGGTCAGATAGGCCTGGCTCCGCCGCAGGGCATCTTCGGCGCGCTCGCGTTCGGTGTTTTCCCGTTGCACTTCAAAATAGAGGCGGGCATTTACCAACGAAATCGCGGCCTGCGAGGCCAGCAATTCCAGCACCGCCACCCGGCTCGACGTGAAGGCGTACGGCGTCAGGTTGTTCTCAAGATAGAGTACGCCGACAAGCTTCGTTTGTTTGACGACGGGCAGGCAGAGGACGGACCTGGGGTGCTTTTGCCGGACGTACTCGTCGTCCGAATACAAGTTGCTGACCGAAGCGTCATCAAGGACCACGCTCTCCCGTGTCCGGATCACGTAGTGAAGCGCGGATCGGGGGAGTGCCAACGGATTTACGGCCATCTCTCGAACAGAGACCTCGATTCTGCCGTGGCTGGTGATAGCCTCCGCCACGATCTGCGGCTCGCCGCCCCTCAGTAGAATGAGCAGGCCACGCTCGGCGCCTGCATGCTCGAGCGCAATCGTCATCAGGGTTTCAATGAGCTTGCCCAGGACGATCTCGCCGGACACCGCTTGCGAGGCCTTGACGACCGTACCGACGTCCAGCTGCTCGATGGGGGCGCCAAAGGTGGCGGTGGGAGGCTGCCGAGCCGATTCCTCGCGGAGGTGCGGGTGCAATCGCTCGAGCCGCTGTACCTTGCCCTCGGCACCCCAGCGGAGATAGCAGTACCTTGCGTTCCGCAGATAGGCGTGGGCTATCGTCTCCAAGCCGCGCGCCGCGCAAAACCGCGCGGCGAGCTCGTGGGCCAGCCCCTCGTTCTGCACGAAACCGTTCTCCCGAGCCGATTGAATCGCCTGCTCGTACAAGCGCATCGCATCGGCGTCTCGCCCTTCCAGGCGCGCAATCTCTGCGCCTACCAGTGCCGCGCGGTTTGCGAAGGTTTCCGAACAGTTCTTCGCCCAAAGCGCAATCTGCTTGTCGTGAGCTACCAACGCCTCCAGATGCTGTTGCCGCTCCTCG